>JAITKT010000431.1 GCA_031278225.1 Deltaproteobacteria bacterium | reverse complement strand
GAGACCCGACATCCGAATCCTCATCCCCCGGAAAGACGCCGTCTGCCCTTTGAGCGAAAAAGTCGGGGTCCGGGAGCTCGCGAAACTTCGGGAAAAACTCCCGGGCGTCGAGTTTATCGCGACCCTCAAGGCCCAAAAGGCCATTCGCGGGCTCTGCGAATACCGGGAAGAACTCGTCGGAACAGAAATAAGAATAACGGGAAACCCGGATTTCCCCGGAAAAGTGTCCGGAAAAAGACTCGTGAGCCTTCCGGGCTTGGAAGGTTTGGGCGAGGTCCTGGCCGACCTTTCGGGCGGGGGCGGAATTTCGGACGCTCCCCGGGGCGGCTTTTCGGGCGCGGGCTCGGGCGGGGGCTCGGGCGAAGGCCCGGGCGGGGTTTTGGCGGACGTTTTCCCCAAGGGACTTCCGGTCTGCCAGATTCACGCCCAAATAGAACCTTGGGAACTTGTCTCTTTTAAGGAAAAACACCCCCGGGCCGAGGTCCTCGCCAATGTCCTGGCCTCGGGGGAGGTTAAAATTTTGTCCGACCACGTCGGGGACTCGGACGGGATCCGGGGCCGGGTCGAAAAAAGCCGGGCCTCCGAGTTCATCGCGGTGTCCGAGACGGGACTCGCGGGGAGTTTGTCCTTGAGTTTTCCCGGGAAGAAGTTTTTCGAGTTGGAAACGGAGATGTTCTGTCCCAACATGAAGCTCACGAACCTCAAAGACATCCTGCGCGTTCTCGAAGAGGCCCGCGCGGGAGCCGATTCTTCGATGACGCTCGAAAAAAACCGAATTCCGGGAGTAATGTCGGATGATATATTTGGATAACGGGGCGACCTCATTTCCCAAACCCAAAGAGGTAATCGACGCGGTCCTCGCGTCTCTTTCCAAGCCGGCCTCACCCGGGCGAAGCGGACACAGACCGGCCCTCGAGGCCTCGAGAATCGTCTACGGGGCGAGAAAAAACGTGGCCAAGCTCTTCGGGGTCCCCAAACCGGAGAGGGTGGTTTTCGCGGCCAACATAACCTGGGCCCTGAACATCGCCATTTTCGGGATGGGGCTCAAAAAGGGGGACAGGGTTCTTTCGAGCTCCCTCGAGCACAACAGCGTCGGAAGACCCTTGAACTTCCTGGCCTCCGAACTCGGAGTCATTTGGGACAGGGTGGACCCCTCCCCGGAAACGGGACTATTGGACCCCGCCGAGTTCAAAAAGAAGTTGACTCCCGAGACCAAACTCGTCGTCCTCGCCCACGCCTCCAACGTCACCGGGGCCCTGGCCCCCGCCAAAGCCGTGAAGGAAGCCATCGGCGACGTTCCCCTGATTCTCGACACCGCCCAGACGGCCGGCTCCGTTCCCATGGAGGACCACGGTTCCTGGGCGGACATTCTGACCTTCACCGGGCACAAGGGGCTCTTGGGACCGACGGGGACCGGTGGTCTTTGCGTGAAAGAGGGAATAACCCTAAAGCCTCTCGCCCTGGGCGGCACCGGGAGCGGGTCCGAGAAACTCGTCCATCCCGATTTTCTTCCCGACGCCCTGGAGGCCGGCACCCTGAACACCCACGGTCTGGCGGGACTGGCCGCCGGGGTGAAGTTTCTTCTGGACATCGGTTTGGACAGGGTGAGGGCCCATGAAATGGAATTGGCCCGGATTTTTTCGGAGGGGGTTTCCAAAATAAAGGGAGTGAGAATCCTGGGACCGGGTCCCGGATCCGAGGAGAGGGTGGCGACCGTCTCCGTGGTTTTGGAGAACATTTCCTCTTCCGACCTCGCGAGAAGGCTCGAGGAAGACTATGGTATCATGGTCCGGTCCGGCCTCCACTGCTCCCCCTTGGCCCACGGGGCTTCGGGAACCTTTCCGGGAGGAGCCTCGCGCTTCTCCTTCGGATGGTTCAACACGCGGGCGGAGGCCGAAACGGCCGTCAAAGCCTTGGAAGCGTTGGCCGGGGCCAAGACCGGAAAGAAAAGTTGAATCGGGAAGGGGTGTCGCGACCGTGTGAGACGGACGCCCCCAAACCCCCTTGGAAAACCAACGGGAAAGAGACAGCCGCCCCATGAACCTCGCGCGGTCCGGGGAAATCATCCTGGTATTCGCCTCCAACACGATGATTCTGGAGGCGGAGGAGCTCCTCGAGGACAAGGACCTCCCCTTCGAACTCATCCCCGTCCCCAAGGAAGTGAACCCCAACTGCGGACTGGCCATAAGTTTTTCGGAAGAGGACCGGGACCTCATTCTCCCCGCCCTGAAGGAAGCGACCCTCGCCCCGAGCGCCGGATATTTCCGGATGGGGGACGTCTTCGAGGACCGTTCGGGTGAGATCCTGGCGGCCCTTTCCTGAGTCCCCGCCGGAGTCCCCGGAGGGACGGGTAGGGAAGAGCGGGTTCACACCGCCTCCGCTTGAGACGAACATGGTCCCCTCCGCCCGGCTTGAGACGAAGGACGCCGTCTTCAATTTCCGTCCCCGGAGACCCCGAAAAACGGACAAACAATCAAAAAGCCCCGTCTTCCGGAAGGAAAACGGGGTTTTGACGTTTTTCGGGCCGCGGTTTCCGGATTTTCGGGTCGCGGAGGCGGTTTGTTCGGGATCTCGGGATTTTGAGGGTTTCCCGGGAGTTTGAGGGTTTTTCGCGGGCGACCCGCGCGAGGGCATCCCGGTCGCGCCGCGGTGTCCCCGGTCGGCAAACGGTCACCCGGACGGTCACCCCCGGGCATCCTTGGGGTGAGCCTCGTCCCTTCGTCCCTTTCGGTCCGTTCGTTCCGTCACGGCGTCGGGTCGTCGGAAGAATCGTCCTCTTTCGCGAGCTCCGCGACCACGGTCCAGTCTTTGTTTCCCCAGCCCTTGGCGAGCACCTTCCGGAACCTCTCCGCGAGAAGTGAGGCCAAGGGAAGCGAGACCTTGGAATCCTCGCCCGCGGCTTTCGCGAGACCGACGTCCTTGGCGCCCAAGGCGGCCGTGAAGCCGGGGGCGTCGTAATCTTTGTCGAGGATCAGTTTTCCGTAGAGCTTGGCGACGGGCGCGTTAAAAAGGCCCTCCGTCATGAGCTCGTAAAAAGCCCCGGGGTCGGCGCCGTTTTTCCCCGTCAAGGCGAAGGCCTCGGAAAAGCTCTCGATGAGGGACGAGATCATCAGGTTCCCGGCGATTTTAACCGCATTGGCCGCGAGCGGGTTTTCCCCGAAATCCCGGACCTTCCCCATGGCTTCCAGATGTTTCAGAGCCTTCGCCTTGGCCTCTTTTTCTCCCGCGACGCAAAGAAAAAGGGTTCCCGCCTCGGCAGCCGCGGGTCTTCCGAAGACGGGGGAGCTCAGGTGGGTTCTTCCGAGCTTTTTGGCGAGAAAGCTCAGTTCCCGGGTGACTTCGAGGCTCACGCTGCTCATGGATACGTGAACCGCCTCGGGAGCCGCGAGTTTCAAAGTTTCTTCGGAGATTACGGACCGGAGGGCGTCGTCGTCGGAAAGCATCGTGAAGACGACGTCCGCCCCCGCGAGGGCCGAGTTCAAATCCAGGTGGACCTTTGCCCTTTCGAGGAAGGGTTTTGTCTTCGCGGGGTCCCTGTTGTAAAGCTCCAAAGGGAGCCCGGCGTCGAGGATTCTTCCCGCCATGCGCGAGCCCATGCGGCCGAGACCCACAAAAACCGATTTCATGATGACCTCCGTCGCGAAACGCGCGGCGCGGGGAGAGACCTTTCGGGGAAAGACAGTTCGGGGAAAGAGCGTTCGGGGAAAGGGGGAAAAGGCGAATAAAAGGGCGACGGAAAGAAGACGGTCGGAAAGAAGGCGGTCGGAAAGAAGACGGACGGACGGAAAACCCGAACAAGAACGTCGGGGCGGGGAGTGTCGGGGCGGCGCGGGCCTGAGCGGGTCAGGTCGGTACGGGCCGGTACGGGCCGGGACGGGACGGCATGGGCCGGTACGGGTTGGTACGGTTTGGTGCGTTTCGGGAAGCCCGTTTCGAAAAAGCGCCGCCGAAACAACCGCGGGGGGCGGGTCGGGTCTTTTTTTGAAAAAGCCCGAAAAATGAGAAAAAAAAGAAAAAAACGGGAAAAATCGAAAAAATCGAAAAAAAGAAAAAAAACGAAACAACCGAAACAACCGAAAAACGAACGAAACGAGCGAAACGAACGAAACCGGGGAACCCCGATCCCGGGCGGAGCCGCCCCGGGCGCGTCCGGGAATCGGGATCGACCGAGATCTT
>JAITKT010000413.1 GCA_031278225.1 Deltaproteobacteria bacterium | reverse complement strand
CTCTTGCGCTCGTCTTTGTTTTGATCGAGGTAACTCTTGGGTTCGACCCCGTCCAGCTTTCTTTCCGCCTCGATCTTGTCCCACTTGTCCGGTTTTCTTTCCTTGTCGTTGGGATTCTTTTTGTTCTTGTATTCCGAGACGTACCAGCCGTCTCCCTTCAGGTGGAAGGTCGTGCGGCTTATGATTTTTCGCAGACGACCCCGGCACTCGGGGCAGATCTCCAAGGGGGGCTCGCCTATCTTCTGGGCGACTTCCAAGACCTCGCGGCAATCGTCGCACTCGTATTCGTATATGGGCATGGGATCGGTCCTGCTCGTTTGTTTTGATTCGCGCGTCCCCGGGCCCCGCCCGCGGCGTCCGGGTGTGACGCGGTTCCGGGGAGGGGGGCGAGCCCCCTCCCCGGTCCGTGATAAATTTAGGCATCGGGCGGTGCTTTGTCAAGACGCGTCGGGGACTCCCGCGCGGGTTACGCGGCCGTTCGCGAGGGGGTCGGGGAAACGCTTCCGGGTTCCCGGAGGGGGAAGGGGACGGTCGGGGACGGTCGGGGCCGGGGGCCGCGGGAGCGCCGCGGGCGGTCGTCACGGGACGGTCGGGGTGCCGTCGGGGTTCCGCCGGGGGGCGCGGAGCGCCCTCATGGCCTCCCGGAAGACCAGCTCCGGAGAGAGAGCCTCCATGCAGGTGGGTTTCCGGTCAAGGGGGCACTCCCTTTTCAGGCAGCCGAGGCAGTCCATGTCCGGGGCCCTGAGGACGACGGAGTTTTTCGCGACGGGCGCGACCCTTTCCGGTCTCGTGGGACCGAAGAGGGCCAAGGTGTTCGCGCGAACCGCGGCCGCCAGGTGCAGGGGCCCGCTGTCGGCGGAGACCGCGAGGTCGCTCTTCGCGAAAACCGCCGCCAAAACCCCGGGGCTCGTCTTTCCGACGAGCTTCGTCGCGGGGATGCCCGGGTCAAGACATTTCGCGAAAGCTTCCTCGAGGGGCTTTTCGCCCGGGTCTCCCGTCGCGATTGACCGGACGCCCTCGGCGGCCAGGAGCTTCGCGAGTTCGGCGAAGTGCCCGACGGGCCAGTGCTTGGATTTCCAGCGGGTCCCGAGGGCCAGACAAACCCTGGGTCCCGGGGTGTCGGCCAAAAGGCGATCCGCCTCCGAAAGGTCCTCTTCCTTGGGAAAGAAGACGGCCTTTTCGGGAAAGTCCCCGTCCTCTTTCCATCCGACGGCCTTGGCCGGAAGAAGATAGCGCTCTATGGCGAGCATGTCGGGATTGTAGGGGGGGAGCCTGTGGGTGAGGAAAACCCACGCGAACTCCCTTCCCTTGTCGAAACCCAGCTTCCTTTCGCTCCTCGCCCACCGGGTCTGCAGTCCGCTCTTGAACAAACCCTGCAGGTCGAAGACGAGGTCGTAACGGGTTTTCCTCAAATTCTTCTTGTGTTCCCCGAGGACCTTGAAAAATTCGAAAAGGTTCAAGGATTTCAGGCTTTTTTTGAGCTCTTCCTTGGGAAAGCGGATTACCGAGTTCAGAAGGGGATGCCCCTCGAGAAGTTGGCAGACCGTCTTTTCGGCCACCCAATCTATTTTCGCCTCCGGAAAGCGCGCCTTCGTCGCGGCGAGAAAGGGAAGGCTCATGACCGCGTCCCCGAAGGAGGAGAGTTTCACCACGAGTATGTTCCGGACCTTTTCCGGAAGAACCAGGGGAGGCCGGAAGCGGGTGAGATCCGAGGCGGCGGCCGCGTCGGCGGGGGTTTCGGGTTTTTTTTCGTCTTTGCCCGGGAAATCGGTCATGCGCGGGATGGGGTCCTTTTGGGGGATTGTTTAGGGGGCGGGTCCGGCGGGGGGGGGGGGAACGCCTCGGGCGGGCGCGGGCCTCCGGCGCGTTCGGGCCGCGTGCGGCGCCTTCGGGGTGCCTCCCGGGGGTTTCTGGGCCGCGCGCGGCGCCGCTTTCGGCGCCACCGGGGCGCCTCCCGCGGCGTCGCGTCGCGTTCTCGCTCGGCGCGGAGGGCATTCGGGCGGCGGCTTTCGGAAGGGGGCGGGCGCGGGGGACGCCTCCGGCGCGTTCGGGCCGCGCGCGGCGCCTTCGGGGCGCCCCCGGGGCGCCTTCCGGGGGGTCGTTTTCGCGTCGGCGGCCGGGGAACGTCGCGTCGGGGCGCTCAGGCGTCGCCGGGGGGTGGGACCTTTGCCTTGGCGGCCTTCCGGGCCCGGGCTTTTTCGAGACGGTCGAGTATTTCCCGGCGGAAGGCCGCGGGGTCGGAGGGCTCGAGCTCGGTTTTGAGGACCAGGAGAGGAAGGCCCGCGTCCGCGAGTTTCACGGCGTCCTTGGAGGTGGTCACGAGGAATTCGGAGCGGGCGAAGCGGGGAAGGGTTTTCAAAAAATCCCGTTCGGTCCCGTCGTAGGGGGTGTGGTCGGGGTAGGCCTTGAAGGCCACGGGCTCGAGGGAAAGGGATTCCAGGTGGTCCCGGAAGCTGTCGGGGTCGGCGATGCCGCAGAAGGCGCAGAAACGGGTGTTTTTGAGGGCCTCGGGGGGGACGTCTTTCCGGGTTTTGGGATCCCAAAGGGCCTTGGGGGTTTTTTTGGCCAAAAAGACGGGACGGGTCCCCGCGATCCTTTCGACGTCGGGATGGAGTCTCGTTCCCAGGGCCACGAAGAGGTCCGCGTCATCGAGGGCGGAGGGGGGTTCCCGGAGGGTTCCGGCGGGGAAGACCCGGTTGTCCCCGGGGGACTTGTCCGAGGGAAGACAAAGGATGTTTATGTCTCTCGCGAGGGCCAGATGCTGAAAGCCGTCGTCGAGGACCAAGACGTCCGCCCCCAGTCTTTCGGCCTCGAGGGCGGCCTTTTTTCTCTTCGCGGAGACGAGGACCATGGCCCTCGTTTCCCTCGCCATGAGCCAGGGCTCGTCGCCCGCGAATTTCCACGGGACGAGGGGACCCTCCCCGGCGGAAACGAGGACCGGGTCCGGATAGTCCATGGTCTTTTTTCTCCGGTATCCCCTGGAGAGAATGGCGGGGACCTTTCCCTCCCCGAGGAGGATGTTCGCGAGAAGAACGCAGAGGGGGGTTTTGGCGTTTCCCCCGAGACTCAGGTTTCCCACGGATATGACGGGGATCCCGGGGTCATGGCTCTTCAGGGTGCCTTTTCCGTAGGCCTCCCTTCTTTTTTTCATGAGGCCGCCCCAGAAGGAGCCCAAGAGGTTCGCGGAAAAAAACGTCTCTTTTTTTTCGGGGGGGAGGAGATATCTGATTAACATTCGAAAGCCTTCCCCCGCCTTGGGGGTGTTTGGGGATTCGGGACGGTTCGGAAGGAACCGGAAGGTCGCGGACGTTCGGGACGTTCGGGAAGGTTCCGCGGGGTCCGATTTTCGGAACGGTTCGGAACGGTTCGGAAGCTTCGGAAGATTGGGAAGCGTTCGAAGGCCCGGGAAAGGTTGTTTTTCGGAAAAAGGCCGGGCGAAAAAAAGAACCCCGTCGCGAGGGCCGCGACGATCGCCGCGGACGGCGGGGCGTCGGGGCGTTCGGGGCGTTGGGGTCAGGGAGCGGGGGGAGGGGATTCGTCGGGTTCGGGGGACTCGCCGGAGTCGTCGGAATCGCGGGAACTTTCGGGCGAAACCGCGGGGGCGTTTTCGCCTTCTTCGGTCGCGACGGCGGCG
>JAITKT010000407.1 GCA_031278225.1 Deltaproteobacteria bacterium | reverse complement strand
CGAGCGGCCGGAACCCTTCGGTCGCGTTTTTGGGACTCTTGATTGGGTTAAGTTGGGTTCGGATTGGTTCGCGGGCGTTTCCCCCGAGCGGCCCGGGCCCTTCGGTCGCGCTTTGGGGGACTCTTGATTGGGTTAAGTTGGGTTCGGATTGGTTCGCGGGCGTTTCCCCCGAGCCGCCCGGGCCTTTCGGCCGCGCTTTCGGGGACTCTTGATTGGGTTGATTGGGTTCGGATTCGGGCCGGGCCGGTGTCGGGTCGGAGTCGGGATTGAGTTCGCGGCGCGCCGCGACGGAGTGCCGATGGCGCCGCGACGGCGTTTCGATGGAGCTTCGGAACGGTTCCGAAGGCGTTTCCGGGGCGCCCGGGGGCGCCACGGAAACGCCTTCCGGACTCCTCGGGACAATTGTGAGACACGGGTGAGGACATGGAATTAAAGGTCAAAACCCTCAAGGTGGAAATAGAGGGGACGGAGATCCTCCACGGGATAGACCTCGTCCTGGGCGACAAGAAGCTCACGGGCATAATAGGTCCCAACGGATCCGGGAAAAGCACCCTCATCAAGACCTTCTACAAGGCCATGAAGCCCAGTCACGGGAGCGTCCTCTACGGGGACGAGGACGTCGGGGACATGCCCCAGAAGAGGTGCGCGAGGATTGCCTCCGTTCTTCCCCAGCACCGGAACGGGGCGACGGACCTCGCGGTCTTCGATCTGGTCCTCATGGGACGCTATCCCCACAAGGGTTTCATGGACTCCATGGACCACCGGGACGAGAAAAGAACGACGGACGCCCTGGAGCTTTTGGACCTCGCGAAGTTTTCCGACAGGAAGTTCGCGAGCCTTTCCGGAGGGGAAAAGCAATTGGTTCTCCTCGCGAGGGCCTTGGTCCAGGACACCCCCTGGCTTCTTCTCGACGAACCCACCAATCATCTGGACATCCGGCATCAGTTGAGACTCCTGGACATTTTGAAGGACCTGGACAAGAAGATCGTGGTCGTTTTTCACGACCTGTCGCTGGCCTCGAAGTACTGCGACCACCTCGTGGTCATGAAGTCGGGAATGGTCGTGAAGGAAGGACATCCCTCCGACATCGTCACCCCGGCATTGATCCGCGAGGTTTATGACATAGACGCCGAGGTGATACCCCATCCCCGCGGGGGAAGGCCGGTCGTGTTGCTTTAGGGGAAAAGGGCCCGGGTTTTCAAGGGGGTTTCCGGGGATTCCCCCGGGGAGAGAGAGACTCTCCCCGGGGAAATCCCCGGTTTTGTTTGGCGCGGCTCAGCCCCTCCGGGAACCGGGCCTCGCGTTCGGGGTCGCCGCGGGTTTCTCAAAGACCGCCGCCGCAGCCGTCGACGCCGCCCAACGGGGGTCCGGGGATCTTGATTTCCCCTCCCTCGAAGGAGACGACGTAGTCGGGGTCGGCCATGTGGGCGCCCGCGAGTTCCCGGGGGATGCTCGCCCGGGTTTTAACGATTCCCGAGGAATCGGTGAGAAAGACGGAGCCGGAATTCGCGACGCCCACCCCCGAGATCGTCACGGGAAAGTTCGCGAGGGGTTTTCCCGCGTAAGTGACGCGGAAGCTTATTTCGTACTCCCGGCAGAGTGAAATTTGTCCCCCTTCGAGCCCGTTCCCCTCTCCCGAGGCGGGCGCGATGTCGTAAGTCGCGCCGATTTCGGTTTCGCTCGTCGCGGCCGAGAAATTGACGGGTCCGGAGACGAGGTCGCCAAGTTTTACCCTGACGGGCAAAGGCCCTCCGGGTTTCAGGGGGACGAGTCCCGCGACCTTTATCTTTCCCCGCGAGACCGGGGCGGTCGCGGGAAGTCCCGAAAAGTCGCCGGGGTTGGAGAGGAAAGAGAGAACCGTTCCGTCGGGAAGGATCTTCCCGTCCGAAAGGGGCGAGAAGACGACCTCGTTTTCCTCGAAGAAGTCGAGTGTTTCCCGGGAGGCGGTGAGAGTGAGGGTTCGCGGCGCCTCCGGCGAGGCCGGTTTCGCCATCCCTTCGAAAACGATCCGGTTCGAGAGGACGGTTTCCCCGCTCCCGGCGGAATCGACGAAGCCCGCCCGGATCGGGGAGAGTTTCCCGAGCCCGGAAGCGGTGAGTTCGAAGGGTCCCGTCGTTCCCCCCGCGCCGGTCGAGGTTTTTTGGGGGATGCCCCGGACGTCGTCCCCGTCTTTGATGAAGACGATCGGAGTGCCGGGAGCCGGGGGGACCCCGTTCAGGAGGATTTGGAAAACCACCCTCGTCGGAACCTCGAGAACCAGGGTCAGGGGCGAGGCGGAAAGTTCCAACTCGAGATCGACGGGATCGACGGGGTCGACGGGATCGAGGGGCAGGAGATGTTTCTCCCTCTCTCCCCCCTCGGGAAGGGAGCTCACTTCGACGTAAGTCCCGAGAAGGGCGTCGGAAAGGACTTCGCCCGGGGCGAGGATCCCGATTCGCGCGAAACCGTTTTCGTCGCTCGTGAAGACGTTCTTTTCCCTTTGGCTTTCCGGGTCGAGGATTTTAATCCTCGGATCCGTCGCCGCGAAGGTCACTTTGATTCCCCCCGCGGGGTCGCCGGAATCGTCAGTCACCTTGAAG
>JAITKT010000394.1 GCA_031278225.1 Deltaproteobacteria bacterium | reverse complement strand
CCTTCGGACGGTTTGTCGGTTTGACGGTCGCGCTGACCGTCGGACGGGTTGGGGGGCGCTCGGATTGTCGGACGATTTGGAGGGCGCGAGGGACCGTCGGACGGGCAGACGGGCCCGCGGACGGGCGGAAATTGACGGGCGATGGCGCGGACGGTCGGAAGCGAAGGCGTCCGTTCGGAAGGCCGCGAGGCCGGGGACCTTCCCTCTTCCGTTTTTTTCGTTTCCCCGCCTTCCCCGCTTTTCGGTCTTCCCGACCGCGACCTTTCCGACTACTCTCTTAACGGCTTCCCGTCTCGCCGACTTCCCGTCTCGCCGACCGCGAGTCTTCCCGACTTTAAGTCTTCAAAGCTTGTTCGAGCCTTCCCTTCTTCTTTTGTTCCGGTCCCGCCTTCCCAAGGGGATCAGGGGGATTTGACGTCCCCGGGAGCGCGCTCCTTGATCCAGAGCTCGGCCACGATGATCCAGTCCCGGTTCCGTCCGGGCTTCTCGAAAATGAGGGTCCGGAGGCCGGAGTCCCTGCGGAGTTTGGAGTCGTACTTGAGGTTGAAGACGGCCCAGGCCCTTTGGTGGTTCGCGGGGTCCAGCATCACGAGGGGCTCGGACATGGTCACCTTCACGTCCCCGGAGGCCTTGAACTCCGCGGCCAGGGCCTGTCTGAAATTTTCCCTGTCTATGGTGCGGTCGGGATGGCCGGGCTCGAAAAACCTGAACTTCTCGGCGTAGAGAAGGGCCATGCTGTCCGCGAACTTGTATTCCTGGGCCTTGGCCCAGCTCTTGAGTTTCTCTTTTATGGCCGTCCCTAGAATTTCGGGGTTCCCGGCCTTGAAATCGGACTCGTCCCCCACCATGAGGGGAAGCATGTCCTGGGGGAGTTGGGACTCCACCCTTTTCCAGAGCTTGGCCCCCTCTTCCCTCGGGATGTCCGGGGTGGGGGGGTAACGGAACATGAGGGGGGTTCTGCCGCGGGGTCTTCCCACGAGGTAGAGGCCGGGCTCCTTTATGTCCGGGGGAGTCATCTCGGCCTTGAGGCCCGGACCTCTCGTCCCGCCCTGCCAGAGTCTCGCGGGTTTGCGGGTGCCTTCCGCGACGAGGGCCAGGGAGTTTCGGGGGAGGTTCAGGAGAGTCCCCGGGGGAGTCGGGAGAGCGGGGGCGGAGACCTCTTCCGGGAGAGCCGGCGCGGCGGCGGGGATCGCCGCCTCTCCCGCGAGAATCCCGAGCTCCGGGGGCACCGCGGGCGGGGCCTCTTTAGAGGCCCCGCCCACGGAGGCCCCCTTGAAGAAGAAGAGCGCGATCAGAAGAGCCAGAAGAACGAGGACGGATCCGTGCCAGAGGTAGCCGGTTTTGGGGCGGCGGGCCCCATTCCCGTCCTTCCGGGGGCGATTTCCCCTTTCTTCGTTTCCGGGGTCTTTGGCGTCCCGGTCGTTTCGGGCTTCGCGGGGTCCCCGGAGGCTCTCCGCGGCCGTCCGGACGTCTTTCGGACCCGCTTCTTTCCCCCTCCTCGCCCAGGCGGCCATGAGGGCCCTGTCGCAGAGCCGGTTCGCGGCCTCCGGGAAACCTTTGGAATATTTGAAAATCGCGGCCTTGGCCTCCCGGGTGAAGAGGTCCTTCGAAACACCCGCCTGTTTGGTCCTGTGACGAATGTAGTCCCTTGTCTCGGATTCGGAAAGGGGGCCCCAGGGGATTTGGATCCTTTCCCTTCCCGGGGGGACTCCCCCCTCCGGAAAGAACCTCTCCCCCTCCCCCGCGAGAAGAAGACCCGCCCTTCCCGCCCAGAAGCGTTCCAGACCCGGAAGGGCCGCGAGATCCAAGAGGGTTTCCGCCTTCAAAAGATTCGCCCCGTCCACCGCGAGGACTATTTTTTGTCCCGCCATGACCCTTTCCGAGACCGCGTTTTGAAAAAAGCCCAACAGGGTTTCCTCCGGGGCCCCCGGGGGACATCTTTCGGAGGGACCCAGGAAGAGAAGGATCTCCCTCAAAATCCCCGAGAGCGTCACCCCTCCCCGTATGACCGGGACAGCTACCGTTCCCCTCGGGGGAAGGGCATCGGCCAGGGCGAGAAGGGCCGAGGTTTTTCCCGTTCCCTTTTCCCCCCGGAGTTCCAAGATCCCCGGGATCCTTTCCCCGGACAACAGGTCGACCAAACCCCCGAAACACTCCCTCGCGAAATGAAAGCGCGGGTCGCGGGCGTTCCCGAAGGGTCTCGTCCTGAAGCCGAAGAAAGTTTCGTGGTCCATGGTCCGCCTTTTCGCCGCGATTTCGCGGGCATTCGGGTGGCGTTCGCGCGGCCGGGGATTCGCCTGTTAATGAGTTTGTGGCGGGTCGTCGGGTCAAAATCACCTCAATTATACATAAAATCACCCCGATTGTAAAATTGTATCCCATTGGAACTTCTTTGGTCCGGCCGATTCCCCGGTCTTCCCCGGGCCTTGTTTTCCGTTCGTTTCGACCTCGTTCCGCGGTCGTTTCGCGGTCGTTTCCCGTCGGTTTTCGGATTTTTCGGCCCCGCGTTTCGCGGTTGTTCCCGCCGGTTCCCGCTTTTTCGGACCCGTTTCGCGTTTTTTCCCTTCGTTTCGAATCGTCGGCCCTCCGGCGCGCCCCCGGGTTCGGTCGCGCGAAGGGCGAAAAGGCCCAATGGATTACCCCGGGGTCCCTTTCGCAACGCTTGGGGAATCCGTTCCGTCCCGATGCGCGCGCGGTTTGACTCCCGGGGTTCCGGAAGGCATAATGATTGCCTGCGACGCCCGCGCCCGGCGGGCGGCCCGAATTAACCGAGAAGGACGCGACCCATGAGTCTCATCGTTTCCGGAACCCTCGCCTTCGACACGCTGGCCGATTATCCCGGCGCCTTCGGGGACTCCGTCCTCCCGGATCGGCTGGACTCCTTGAACGTTTGCTTCGTCATCGGGAAACTCATCCGCCGCCGGGGGGGAACGGCGGGAAACATGGCCCACAATCTCGTCCTTTTGGGGGAACGCCCCGAAATACTCGCCTCGATCGGGGACGACTCCGACGGGAGGGAGTATCTCCGGATTGTCGGGGAAGTTTGGGGACTCCCGACCGGGCACGTGAAGGTCGTTCCGGGGCTCTCCACGCCCAACTGTTACATCGCGACCGACATCAAGGGAAACCAGCTCATCTTCTTCAATCCCGGGGCCATGGAAACCCCCTCGGACTTCAAGGCGGAAAAACCGCCCGAGGGAACGAACCCCGGGGAGCGGTTGGCCATCGTCGCCCCCACCGGGACGGAGGACATGAAGAATCTCTCCCGCGCCTTTCGGGAAAACGGGATCCCCTTCATTTACGATCCGGGGCAGCAGGTGAACATCTTCGACGGCGAGGAGCATCTCCGCATGCTCGAGGGGGCGGACCTTTTCATCGTTAACGAGTATGAATACGAGTTCTTTCTCAAGAGGACCGGGAAAAAGCCCGAAGAGCTCTTCGACCTCGTCCCCGCCGCGGTCGTCACGGACGGGGCCGCGGGGAGCCGTTTGTTGACGAGGAGCGGATCCGAACGGATAAAACCGGTTCCGGTGAAAAAGGTCGCGAATCCCACCGGGGCCGGGGACGCCTACAGGGCCGGGATGATGAAGGCCCTTTCCAAGGGATTGGACCTTCTTTCGGCCTGCAGGCTCGGCTCGGCCTGCGCGAGTTTCTGCGTGGAGGCCCAGGGCACCCAGGAGCACGTCTTCGACCTCCCGGCGGTCTTGGGGAAGGTCAGGGAAACGTACGGGGTCTCTCTCGATTTAAACTGAAGAACCCCCGGCGCTCCCTTCCCTCGCGCGCCGGGGCGGGTGTCGGCCGGGGAGCGACCGATCGCGGAAAAAACCAAATTGAAATTCAAACCGTTTCCGAATGGAAATCTTTTTTGACGGGAAAAACAAATGACAAAATCAACCGATACCCGAAGGGACCGCGCGGGGACCGCCCTTCGGGCGCGGAAAGTTCCGGCCCCTTCGACGACTCTCCTTTTCCTTTCGGCGTTCGCGATTCTTTCGTTTTCCGCGGTTTGGTTCCCGGGGGATTCCCCCGCCCAAACCCCGTCCGCCGAGAACCCTTTCCAAGGGAAATGGGAAAACACGCGAAACGAACTCATAACCTACGAATTCGTCGGAAACGATTTCGAGGAGTAC
>JAITKT010000393.1 GCA_031278225.1 Deltaproteobacteria bacterium | reverse complement strand
ATCGCTTTGTAAATGAAAATACACGATTCCGCCGGCGATGTCATGTAAGAAGGAGTCAAAAATGTTCACGACGTTATGGGAAGCCTCACCTGTTCCCGCCGGAGGGATTGCTTGGCTTCCGCCATCGGAAACACCATAAATGGTCACTTTTCCGCCAGCCGAAAAATCGAGGGCCGTAACGGTATACTCAGAAAAAACTTTCACAAACGAGTAATTTGTCAAATTTACGGTGTTATGATTGGCGATTGCCGTTCCGGCACCCAGAAGCTCGACATAACCCGCCGCGAATTTGGTTTGTCCCAACTCGAAATCCCGGCCTTCGAGTGTGTTATGACTCGCCTCCCCCCGGCTTTGGTCCAAGACCGCTTTATCCACGGAAACACGGCCGGAATAAAGCTGCTCCGATATATCGATGGTGCCCTCACCGGAGGGATTTACGATGAGCCGGTTATATTGGCTTTTCACCGTGACTTCGCCGCTCCCGACCCCGAAACCGGCGACGGCGGAGGCTTCCAGATTTTGCAAAATCCTCATGGTGACATTGTTGTGATGGTCAAAATCCGTAAAAACTTTATTGTCCTTTATGCCGGGAAAATCAAAAAATAAGGTGTAATCGGTGGGATAATCCCAACAAAACCTTTCAGGATCACATTCGGCCTTGGCGAGACCGACAAAAATAACCACAAGAGCCACAAGGGCGAGGAAAGAAATAAGGACGTCAACAAACAGAAAAAACGCGGACGCCTTCAAAAATCTTAAGAACATCATTGAACGGTACCCTCTGAAATTGTGGAAAGACAAGACCTTGGTTCATAAAATCGCGCCTTTGGCGGCAAGGCCGGGAGCGATTTCAGCCGACGGGGAAAAAACCATTTAACAGATGTCGAAATGGCGAGATGATGAAAATAAACCGTTCCGCGGATCCCGAACAAAACAACCAACCGTTTTTCGTCAAACGTTTTTTCGAATCTCATCGGTCCCGATTGACCGAAACACTCCGAAAAAAAGCGCGAAGTTCCTCCGGGACGCGCGCAAAACCTCATGCGCGCGAAAAAACGGACGTTTCTTTTTTTTCCCCGGCAATCAATCGGGACCGCGCCATCCGATGAGGATGGCGGGTTCGATTGGAAATCCGAGGCGCGAGTGTTTTAAGTCATGGTCAAACCCGGTTCGAAAAAAAATGGGTTCGCGTCGAAGCCGATTCGTGAAAAAATGGTTGAAAATGAGCGCTCCTTTCCCGGGAACCGCCCGTTTCTTCGGAGCGATCGACAAGTCTCGGAACGGTCGCGAAAAATTTAAGCCAAGCCAGCGCCGGGAATGCTCGTCCCGGTCGGCAACGCCGGCGGCGTCAATGGGATTGACGCGTCAAATGGTGTGAGGGGGATTTTCCCCGTCGGTGAGGACCGGAGGGGAGGTTTCGGATGTCATTTTCCAATTTCGGGACGGAGAATCGTACCGGACGATGTTGGAAAAAGGTGAATTCCGGAGGCGTCGAAACCGTGAAACGGAGGTGATTTTTTCAATCGGTAAAACGCGGACCGTCTTGTCGAGAACCCGGCTCGCGCGCCCCGCGCGGAGTGGCGATTGATGAGAAGCGAGTCGAAAAAAAGCGAAAAACCAAACATCGCCGACTTTGGCGAATCCCCTTCCCGCGGGTTTTCGGCTCCGGGGCCGTCACCTCCCGGAAGCTTCGGAGAACTCCCCCCGGAACGCCCGACGGAACGTTTTGAGCCTTGATTAAACGAGACGACGGCAAATCGTTCGGGGCGGAAGACATCGGGCGTTCGGGTTGGCGATTGGGAAACATCAAGTTAGTTTTTTATAAAATAACGGAAAGAAAAGATCAAGTGTTTTCAGTTTTTTTTGAAACAATTTTTTCGTCGAATCCGAAAAACCGGGATTCGAACACAAAAATGACGCCGGCGTTTCGCGCTTTGCGATATGTGCTTTATTTTACGGGACTCGCGATGGGCGTTAAAATCTTTATCCGCCGTCGAAAAACGACAAAACGCGTTAAACACCGAGTGAGTTCGCCGGCGAAAATGTGATGAACGAACCGAAACATCCGCGAATTTATTTAAAATCAGTCCTTTTTGAGTTGGAATGTTTCCGATTATTTATCCGCCCGGCGTTTCCGCGCGACAAATGTCATGAAATATATCCGCCCGCGGCCTCATTGACTTCCGCCGCGGCTTTCCCCGGTCGGACGGTTACGATCGTCTCCGCCGCCGCGAGACGACCGGATGTTCCCCCTTAATCGACCGGGCGGGTTTTGGCCGGGAACGGAGGCCGCGAAGCTTTCCCCGGGTCCGGCGAACCGCCTCCGGACAAGCGAAGACAAGCGGGGACAAGCGGGGACAAACGAACACAAGCCGCCCCGGCCCGGGAATCCGCGGCGGACGGGTCCCGGATTGGAATTCGCGGCCCCGCCCCCGGGAATCAAACGCCCGTTTTTGGCGTTTGCTTCCGACGCGCGTTCGCGTCGGCGTCCCCGTCGCGTTTTCGGCAATCGAGCGTTTTGAGATTTCAACGCGCGTCATCGCGCGCGACGTTGATTCGCCGCGACCGAAGATAACCGCGCTTTCGTCCCCGTCCGAAACGGCCCGGAAGCGTTTTTCCCGCCCGCGGGGGATTTTCCCCGTTCCCCGCTCGCGTTGGCATGGACCGCGCGGGACCTTTTTTCGCCGGGGTGCGCCCCGGCCGTTTGACGGGTCTTTTGAAATCGTCCCCGCCCGAAGTCGCGGGTGGTTTCGGGAACCGAATCGAACGCCGGTTCCGGAGCCCGGTCCGGGGCTTCCCCGCCACCCCGTTCCCGAAGGGGGGTCTCCCCCGCGACCGGCGGGGGCCGGCGGCGTCCGGGGAGTCCTCTCTTCCGCCCCGGGCGAGGCGTCCCCGGCGTCGCGAGACCGAAGAGGGGTCCGCCGTCCCGGGGGCGGCGCGGTCACCTCCCGTCTCGCGTTCCCCAAGACTCCGCGACGCTCCGCGGCGACGGGGCCAAACGGCATGCCCGGGCCCGGGGCCCGCGGAAACCGTTCGCCCGGGAAACGGCCCGTCCCGCGAGCCCGGGGTCGCGACCGGGAGCCCGCTCCGTCGCGCGCGCCTCCTCAAAGCCGTCGGGGAGCGCCCCGGGCCCGACCCGGATCCCGCGCCTCGCCGCCAAAGAAGCCGTTTCCCCCGACCGGGAAGACTTCCCCGGGGTCGGAAGGCCTCGAGCGCCGGACGCGCGCGGAACGCGCGCCAATGCGAAAGCCGACGGGTTTTTCCGGTTCCCCGGGCCCGCCGGGGAAAGGGAAAAGAACGCGGGCCCGTATTCCCCGCGGAAACGTTTCCGGTTCGCGAGGCGGCTCGCGAGGCGTTTCGGGAACAACCCGAAAAAGCCCCGGGGGCGGGAAAATCCCCCTGGCGGGCGGGTCCTTCCCTTGGCTTTCGGGGAAAACCCCGGGGCGCGCCCTTCGGGGGAAGGCTTCGATTCCCTTCGCGGCCTTGCCCTCGCGGCCGTTCGGCCGACCGCGGGCCCTTCGGGGCGGGCCGGGCCGCGGGTGAGCGCGGGCGGAGAGAAAAAAAACGCCCGGGAGCTTTCGGGGGGCTCCCGGGCGTTTGTTTTCGGGCGGGGTGGCGGGGCTCGCGAAAGCCCTACTCTTTTTCGCGGGTTATGTCCGCGCCGAGAAGGTTGAGCTTCAGGTCCAGACGGTCATAGCCCCGGTCCAGGTGGTAGACCCTGGAAAGGCGGGAAACCCCGTCGGCCGCGAGGGCGGCTATCAGAAGTCCCGCGGAGGCCCTGAGGTCGGAGGCGGTCAGGGGGGCCCCGGAGAGCTTTTTCGCTCCCTTGACCACGGCCGAGCGGCCCTCGAGGGTTATGTCGGCCCCCAGGCGCCTGAGTTCCGCGACGTGCATGAAGCGGTTTTCGAATATGGTCTCGGTTATTATGGAAACCCCGTCGGCGAGGGTCATGGCGGCCATGAACTGGGCCTGCATGTCCGTGGGGAAACCGGGGTGGGGCATGGTGGTGGCGTCCGCGGCGAGGAGGCGCCCGCCGGGGGAGCTCACGACCAGGTCTTTCCCCTCCCGCCCCCCGTTTTCGTTCGCGAGGATTTCGAAAACGAGCCCGGCCTCCCCGAATTTCCCGAGGACGGCCTCCATGGCGGAAAGGGGAGCCCCGGTGAGGGTTATCTTTCCCCCCGCGGCGGCCGCGGCCGCGATGAGGGTGCCGGCCTCGATGCGGTCGGACATGACGGCGTGGGTGGCGGAAGAAAGAGAAGGCACCCCTTCCACGACTATCTCGTCGGTCCCCAGACCCTCGATCCGGGCCCCCATCTTGACGAGGGCGCGCCCGGTGTCCGACACCTCCGGTTCCCTCGCGGCGTTGCGGATGACGGTCGTTCCCCTGGCGAGGGCCGCGGCCATCATGATGTGTTCGGTTCCCGTGACGGTCACGGTGTCGAAACGGATTTTCGCCCCGCGGAGGAAGCCCCCGGGGGCCTTGGCCACGATGTCCCCGCCGGAGAGGTCGAACTCCGCGCCCATGTCCTTCAGGGCCTTGAGGTGCATGTCGATGGGGCGGACGCCTATGGCGCAGCCCCCGGGAAGGGAAACCCTCGCGCGTCCCACCCTCGCGAGAAGGGGGCCCAAGACCAGGGCCGAGGCCCTCATGGTCTTGACGAGTTCGTGGGGGGCCTCGGGTTTGTCGAGGTTCCCCATGTCCAGGACCGCCGTCTCCGGGGTCCCGGGGTCCCCGCCGGAAGACATCCGGACGGATCCCCCCATGTGCGCCAGGAGTTTTCCCATGGTCCCGAGGTCCCCCAGGGGGGGGACGTTTTCCAGGACCAGGGGCTCCAAACTCAGGATGGACGCCGCCATGAGAGGCAGGGCGGCGTTTTTCGCGCCGCTCACCCCGACCTTTCCCCGCAAGGGGGCGCCGCCGGAAATCACCAGTCTGTCCATGGTCGGCCCGCTCCCCCTAGGGCGTCGCCCCGGAGAAGCCCGGGGGGATCTCCTCCCCGGGCCGCGCGTCGTCCCTCGAATGTTCCAGGTAGGCGTAGGCGCTGTGGTTGTGGATGGACTCGAAGTTCTCGGCCGCCACGGAAAACCAGGTGAAATTCGCGTCGGCCCTGAGTTTCACGGCCACCTCCCGCACCACGTCCTCCACGAAGCGGGGGTTGTCGTAGGCGGCTTCGGTCACGAACTTCTCGTCCGTCCTCTTGAGCAGGGAATAGACCTCGCTCGAGGCGGACCCCTCCACGAGCCGGATGAGGTCTTCCATCCAGAAGAAATGGTTGTAGCGGACGGTCACGGTCACGAGGCCCCTCTGGTTGTGGGCCCCGTAGCCGGAGATCTCCTTGGAGCAGGGACACAGGGTGGTGACGGGCACGATGACCGCGACCGTGAGGTCGGTCACGTCGTTGGCCGTCTGGGTCCCGGAGAGGATGGCCCCGTATTCCATGAGGGCCACGGCCCCCGTCACCGGCGCCCTCTTCTCCATGAAAAAGGGAAAGGAGAGCTCGAGGTGCGCGGAGGCGGCTTGGAGCCTCTCCTTCATGTCGGCCAAAATCGAGGGCACGGTGGAGGTGGATATGCTGTTCCTGTGCTTGGAGAGGATCTCTATGAACCTCGACATGTGCGTGCCCTTGTGATTGTGGGGAAGGTCCACGTACATGTTGACCGAGGCCACGGTCCTCTGGGAACCGTTTTCCCTGTCCTTCACGTCCACCGGGTAGCGTATCTTCTTCACGCCCACCTGATCGATCTTCACCCGCCGGCTGTCGGCCTGGTTTTGAACGTCGATCATCGAGTCCCCGTTCTTGTTTGAGGGATTGTCGTAAGTCATCCTGGTCCGACGCCGCGATTCGAAAAAAGGTCGGGGTCCCGGAATTCGGGGAATCCCCGCTCTTTTTTTCGCGGCGTTTCCTCCTTGAAGACGGCGGGGCTCTTTTCCCCCGGGGCCCCTTCGTTCGCGTCCGGACGCCGCGAAGGGCGCGGCCCCCCATGGGGTTCCGGAGGCGGGACGGAGGTCGCGGGCGGGGGAAAAGCCCCCTCGTCCAGGCGTTTTCAGATGTGGCGGCGCGGGTGTCCCGCGGGGCTCGCGGGGGTCGGTTGGCCGGATGGCCGGGCGGTCGGTCGGGAGCGAAACGCCGGCGGGCGATCCGCCGGGGCGGGGGCCGCGGAAAATCCTTTCCGTTCTGACTTCTCCCCCCGGGGCGGCGCTGTCGGCATGGCTCATGGTATTACTTTTCGCCCGTTTCTGTCAAACGGAATCGGGTCGTTTTCGGGGCTTTCCGGGTCATTCGGGGACGCGAAAAAACGCGCGGGATCGCCCCGGGAACCGCCGGGGAAACCGGGCGCTTTTCGCGGGAGATGTTTTCCGGGCGGCCGGGGAGCCCCGGGGCTTCGTCGTTTTTCGAGGGGGCATTTCTTTTCGATGTCTTTTTCCGGCCGTTTCGCGTTTTCGCGCGTTTTCGTTTCTTTTCTTTTTTGTCCGTCTTGTCTTTCCCTCTTCCGTTCCCCGTTTTCAAACGTTTTTTTTCCGCGCCCGTCTCGCGCGGGGAAAACCGGGAGCGACGCCCTCAGGGGGCGATCCCCGGGAAATTGGGGTTAATCTCTATGGTTCCCGCGGCCCGGATTTCTTCCAGGAATTCCCGGAAGGCCTTTTCCCGGACGTGGTCCTCGTAGCTTCTTCTGGCGGCCAGGGCCATTTCCCCCGCCGACGCGGCGGGAAGGAGATCCGTGACTTCCAGGACCGCGTAGCTCTCGTTCAGGCCGATGACCGGGGTCAGGCGGCCGGGCGTGTCCAGGGCCTCCAGGAGGATCTCCCGGAGGTTCTCGACGGAGGCGAGGCCCGCGGCGGGTTTCCGGGGGTTCAGGTAAAGGGTTTCGCTCACCACGTAAGGGGCCCCGGCCTCCTTGAGCTTGGCCTCCAGGGTCTTGAGGTCGGGCGGGGTCTCGGACTTCGGGGTCAGGAGCTTCAAAACCTCCTCGCTTTTGTCGGCCAGGATGGCCCTCGCCTTGAAAACCCCGGGGAGGGAGTGGCGGACGGTCCATTCCTCGAGATACTTCTCCCACTCGATTTTGGAGCGCCGGCCTTTCCTCCCGGAAACCAGGGCCGCGGTCTTCTCGAGGAGAAGCCGCTGCCTTATGGCCCGGACGAGGGAATCGAGTTCCTTTCCCTTGGGGAGCTGGCAGCGGAAATTCTCGCCGTCGGGTTCCCGGCAGCCCCAGGAGAGCCTGATTTCGTCCAGGTATCCCGCGACCTCCGAATCCGCGACGACTATCCCCTCCCTTTCCGCCGCCTGCCTCACCAGTTCCTCCTCGATGAGCTTGTCGAGGATTTGCCTTATGGAGATGCTCCCCTCGGCGTCGGTTTCGGCGGTGAGAGGGGGATTGGACCCCACCCTCAAAACCTCGTCCACGGCGTCCCGGAGTATGGGGACCCCGTTCACGGTCGCCGCGGTTCTCGGGTCCCAAAGCTGTTTTTTGTAGTAATCCCTGAAAAGAGAGACCCCCAGGGCCAAGAGACCCAGGGTGACCGCGAGCGTCGCGAGAATCGCCAGTCCTTTTTTCAGAATCTTTTTCACGGATTCTCCTCGGGGGGCCTTTTCGCTCCGCCCCGGGGCGCGGACGCTTCCCCGGTTCGGGGCGGGATCGTGATACCTTCGGACGGGGCTTTTTCCCGCGGGTAACCGGGGCGGGGAAAGCGGGGGTTTGGGGTCATTCGTTCAGGAATTTCAAAAAACTCATGACCGCGCCCGTCGTCCCGAGCTCCCTCGTCCTGAGGTTCCTCGCGGGAACGGTCACGACCCCGTCGGGGGAGAGGCCCAGCTCGCGTTCGGGCTCTTCCCTTATGGTCTTTATGACCTTTTCCGAGACCCTGTCGAGGGAGTTGCGGCTGTCGGTGAAAAAGGTGAGGCGCAGTTCGGTCGGAAGGAGCTCCAATTTTTTGGCCCTCACGGTTTTGGCCATGAGCTTCAAATAACTGAGCTCGAGGAGGTTATCCCCCTCCGGGGGGAGGGCCCCGAAGCGGTCCTTCATCTCGTCCCGGATGGATTCTATCTCCTCCTCGTTTTTGACGGTGGAGAGCCTCCTGTAGAGAACTATCCTGGCGTTGGTGTCGGAGACGTAGGTCTCCGGGAGGTAGGCGGATTTTCCCAAAATAATCTCGGGGTCGCAATCGTCCAAAACGGGCTCGTCCTTCAGCTCCCTCACGGCCTCTTCCATGAGTTTGGCGTACATCTCGTAACCCACGAGGGAGGCCTGCCCGGACTGGGAGACCCCGAGGACGTTTCCGCTTCCCCTTATCTGCATGTCGTGGCTGGCTATCCGGTAGCCGCTCCCGAGGTCCGTGTTTTCCATGATGGCCCGGAGCCTCTTTTTCGCGTTGGCGGTGAGGGTGTCGGGGGAGTCGACCATGAGGTAACAGTGGGCCTGGACGTGCCCCCTCCCCACCCATCCCTTGAGCGGATAGAGCTGGGCGAGCCCCAGGCGGTCGGCCCGGTCGATGATCATCGTGTTGGCGTCGGGAAAGTCCAGGCCCGATTCCACGATGGTCGTGGTTATCCAGACGTCCGTCTCCTTTTTCCAGAACTTCAGGACGCCCCGTTCCAGCTCGGCCGCGCTCTGCTTTCCGTGACCGACCCCGAAGCGGACGAGGGGCATGAGCTCCCGGAGGCGCTCCAGCCAAAGGTGGATGTCCCCGATCTCGTTGTGGACGAAGAAGACCTGTCCCCCCCTTTGGAGCTCCCTGTCGATGGCCTCCCGGATCACGGCCTCGTCGTTTTTGACCAAACTCGTTTTCACCGCGAGCCTGAAGACGGGCGGGGTCCGGATGATGGACATGTCCCTTATCCCCGCGAGGGACATGGAAAGGGAGCGGGGGATGGGGGTGGCGGACATGGAGAGGACGTCCACGGAGGCCCGGAATTTTTTGAGGCTCTCCTTGGCGTTCACGCCGAACCTGTGTTCCTCGTCCACCACGAGAAGCCCCAGGTCCCGGAACTTCACGTTTTTCCGGAGGATCGCGGTGGTCCCGATGAGGATGTCCACCGTTCCCAGTTTCAGGCGCTCCAGGATCTCCTCGCGCTCCGCGGGTGTCTTGAGCCTCGAGACGGACGCCACCTCCACGGGCCAGTCCGCGAACCTCTCCTTGAAGCTCCTCTCGTGCTGTTCGGCCAAGATCGTCGTGGGGACCAGGACCGCGGCCTGGGTGTTTCCGCAAACCGCCTTGAAGGCGGCCCTCATCGCGACCTCGGTCTTCCCGAAGCCCACGTCCCCGCAGACCAGGCGGTCCATGGGGCTCTCCTTTTCCATGTCCCGGAGAACGTCCTCTATGGCCCTCGCCTGGTCCCCCGTCTCCTCGTGGGGGAAGGAGGCCTCGAAGTTCAGAAAATCCCCGTCCCTAGGGGGGAAGGCCCGTCCCTTGGCCAGCTGCCTCGTCGCGTAGAGCTTTATGAGCTCCTCGGCCTTTTCCTTCAGGTCTTCCTTGACCCCGTTCTTGAGCTTCTCCCAGGACGCCGAGCCCAGTCTGTCGAGGGAAGGGGGCCTGTCGGAGGCCCCCGCGTACTTGTGCACCACCCCGAAGGACTCCACGGGGACGTAGAGCTTGTCCCCGTCCCGGTACTCGATGGCCAGGAAGTCCCCCCTGTAGCCCGTGGACATCTCCAGGGCGCACAGGCCCTGATACTGCCCTATCCCGTGGCGGACGTGGACGACGTAATCCCCCGGGGAAAGGTCGAAGAACCCGTCGAAGCCCCCCCCGCGGAGGAGCTCCTCCGCGGCCCCGAGCCTTTTGTGCTTCCTGGTCCCGAAGACGTCGTCCTCGGAGATCCAGGCCTCTTTGACCCAGGGGGCGACGAAGCCCGCGGTTATCTGACCCGTCGCGAAGCGCAGCTCCCCCCCGGGGAGGATCCGGGAGACTCCCGCCCCGCGCGAATCCGGGTCTTTCCCCTCGAGAACCGCGTCGAGAAGACTTCGGGGGGAGGCCGCGGGGGTGAGGTCGCTTTCCCCCAAGAGCTCCGCGAGCCTTCTCGCCTGCTCCGTCGAGCGGGTGACGACGGTTATCCGGTAAGCCTTCCCGAGGAGGGTCTTAATCCTTCCCGCCAAGGCCGAGACGAAGCTCCCGCCCCGCCCGGGGTTCCGTTCGGCCCTGAGGTCGCGGCAGGACAGCGCGGGGAAGAAGAAGTCCCCGTCCGCCCCGTCCCCCGGGTCGCCTTCGGTTATCCCCGCCTCCCGCGAGAAGACGGAGCTCTTCCGGGAAAAGAGATTTTCCAAAAGCCTTTCGGGGTTCTCGAAGAGGCTTTCGATGGGAAGGTGCGGCCTCCCCTCGTCTTTGAGCCTCTTGAAATGGTTGGAAAGACCGATCCAGGCGGCCTCGGCGGCCCGCGCGATCCTTTGGGGCTCGTGATAAAAGGCGACGATCCCCGGCTCCTTCAGGTATTCGGAAAAACCGACCAGATTGTCCTCGAAAAGGGGGGACCAGTTCTCGAAATCCCCGAAGCTCATCCCCTCCTTGAAACCCTCGGCCACGGGCTCCCAGAGGAGTTTCATCCAGCCCTCGCGAAGGCTCAGTTCCCCGAGCTTTTCGGCCGCCCGGGCGTAAGCCCCCTTGTCCAGGTTCGCCTGGGAAACGGGGGAGATCCGGGCCTCGCGAAGCTCTTCGGTCGATTTTTGGGTGTTGACGTCGAAGGAGCGCAAGGATTCCACGATGTCGAAGCCGAAATCCGCGCGCAGGGGATCGGGCCTGCCCACCGGAAAGAGGTCCACGAGACCGCCCCGCACCGAGTACTGTCCCGGGTTTTCCACCTGGGTGGTTCTCTCGTAGCCCCCGCGCTCCAGAAAGGAAACGAGCTCGTCGAAGCCGAGTTCCCGGCCCCTCGCGAGAAGAAGGGAGCGCTCCCGGGACTTGTCGGGTCCGGGGAGTTTCCGGAGCAAAGCCGGAACGGAAGCGACGACCGTCGCGGGGTCGCCCCCGACGAGCTTTTCGGCCGCGACGATCCTCTCCCCCGCCGCGAGGACCCCCCGGTACTTCCCCATGAAGGGGGTTCGGTCGAGGTTGGGAAAGGGGCGGCAATCGAGGTCGGGCGCGAAAAAAGCGAGATCGCCCAAAAAATCCTCCGCCTCGGCGGGGGTGGGGGTCACCGCGATGATCTTCTTCCCCTTGAGGGGGCCCTTCGTCAGGCCCGTCACGACCCTCGCGAGGGCGGAAAGAGGCAATCCGCTGAAGCTCAG
>JAITKT010000379.1 GCA_031278225.1 Deltaproteobacteria bacterium | reverse complement strand
CCCTAAGGAGTCTCAAGGGAGAAACAGGATCGACGATGACACGGGACCGACGATTTGACGCCGTTTCCGAGGGCGCGAAAAAATATTTTTCGATCGGGACCCGAAAAACCGTTTGTTTTGGAAAAAAAGGCCCATAACGGGTGGGTATGGGAAGAACGCGTCCGGTGGGTCGGAATCCCCGGATGTCCCCGAAACCCCGAAAACGGGTTTCGGATCATATGGATGGCTCCCGTGGGCCCCCGGGAGTCTCAAGGGAGAAACCGGATTGACGATGACCCGGGACCGGCGATTTGACGCCGTTTCCGAGGGCGCGAAAAAATATTTTTCGACCGGGACCCGAAAAACCGTTTGTTTTGGAAAAAAAAGGCCCATAACGGGTGGGCATGGGAAGAACGCGTCCGGTGGGTCGGAATCCCCGGATGTCCCCGAAACCCCGGAAACGGGTTTCGGATCATATTAAAGACTCTCGGGGGCTCCCCGGATGTCGCAAGCTCGAGGATGACCCGGCCTCTCGATTTGACGCCGTTTCCGAGGGGGTAAGAAAATATTTTTCGGTCGGGACCCGAAAAACCGTTTGTTTTCGAAAAAAAAGGCCCATAACGGGGGGGTATGGGGAGAACTCGTCCGGTGGGGGAGAAATCCCCGGACTGCCCCGAAACCCCGGAAACGGGTTTCGGATCATATTAATGACTCTCGGGGTCCCCCCGGGGAGTCTCAAGGGAGAAACCGGAAAGTCCGGTTCCTCCCGGGCATTCGGCAGACGAACAATATTGAAACCCTCTTTCGGGGTTTCTTCGACTCCAAGGGAAAAGGAAATCCTCATTCGGGGGTTTCCGCCACTCCAAAGGACGGCCTTCGGCCCATGAGGGACAAACCCATGAGGGACAAACCCATGAGGGGCGACGCGAATCATCCCCGGCATCTTCCGGTTTTGGCTTTGTTTTCGTTTTTGACCGCCTCGGCGGCGCTCGCCGTCGCGACGCGCGACCCGTTCGTTTCGGGGGCCGCGGCGGACCTCGCGCCCCGCGCCGCGGGGGCGGCCGCCGCCCCCGCGGCTTCCGGAACCCCGGAAACGGGGCTTTCCCCCGGGTTTTCGGCCGACCTTTCCGAAGAACCTTCCTTTGAAGGGGAGGGTCATTCCGGGGCGGACCCCGAACCCGTCGGGGACCCCGTCGAAAAAGCCCACCGGGAGGCCTACAAGAAGTCCCTCGCGGAACTCCTCCCCGTCACGCCCGAGGAAATCAGAACCTACAGGGAAGAATCCGACAAAAGGGACAGGGCCTTGACGGACGCCCCCCCGGGAAAACTCAGGACCAGGACGGTGAGGTTGTCGCCGGACCCGGGCTTCATGCCCCCGACCGTGGAGCTCACGCCCAATCTCGTGACCGCCTTGGTCTTCCTGGATTCCACCGGCATGCCCTGGCCCCTCTCCTCTTCCGTCCTGGGGAGCGGAGCCCTCTACGGGGCGGAGGTCCTGGAGGGGGAAAAAAGAAACGCGATGACGATCTCCCCTTTGACTCAACACGGAAACTCCAATCTCATCGTGACCCTGGAGGGTTTGGACATCCCCCTGGTCCTGAGGCTGGAAACGAAACCCGGCCTCGACGGGAAACGCGACGTCGACGGTCTCGTGATGGTCCAGGTCCGCGCGAGGGGTCCCGAAGCCCTTCCGTTTCTATCGGAAAACGCGCTCGACGCCCCCGTCTCGGACCTCCTCTACGCCTTTTTGGACGGTCTTTCCCCCGAGGGGACGATCCCCCTCCGTTTCTCCCCGGATTATCCGGACACGACTCTCGCGAAAAACGGCCCTTCCTTCTTCCTCCGCACGAGGGCTTCCCTCATGTGGCCGCGCCACAAGGCTTCCGTCGCGGGGGCGGGGGGATTCAAAGTCTACGAGATCCCCCCGACCCCGCGCCTTCTCGTGAAAACCGGGGAAGACATAACGGGACTCCGGGTCGAAACCCCGGGGGCGGAAATGACCCGGGGAGGCGCGAACCATGACTGACAACTCAAACGAAAGATCGGGAAGGGGCCTCTTCGGCGGCATGTTCGACGGGAAAAACAACGAGTTCGCGGGGATTGACGGCGCGAACGGGAAAAAGGGATTAAACCTTTCCGGGTTTCTCGGGGGGACGAAAGACTTGTTGTCGCGGATCCCCAGGAAATGGCTCCTGACCTCGGGCATGCTCCTCGCCTTTTCCGGGGTCGCGGCCATCGTCCCCTTCGTCTTTTTGAGAGGTTCCGGGGACGCGCTCCCCGGCTCCGTCCCCCTGACCCGGGACGACGCCCCGGCCGTTCCGGGAGGTCCCGGAACCCCCGAGTACAACGCCCTCGTGGAAGAGGAAAACCGGACGAGGGCCGAGGCCGCCCGGGCCTCCGGCGATTCCCACGTCCCCGTCCCCGCGGGGGCGGGCGCGTCCGCGCGCGCTCCCGCGGCCTCCCCCGGTCCCCTCGTCCGCGGAAACAACCCCGTCCCCGGGCCAAAAACCCGCGCCGCGACCGGCAACGCCGCCACCGCCGCGAAAAAAACCCCAACCCCCCGCGAAACCCCCGCCAAGGCCGTCGAAATGCCCGCCTCGACCAAAGAAACCCCGAAAAACCAAAAGGAAAGAGCGGGAAGCCCCTCCCCCGAGGACAAAGAAACGAAGTCCATCCTCTCGGAACTGAGAAACGTCCGGGATCGCCTCGCCAAAACTTCGAGCCCCGTCTCCATTCGCCCTCTCCCCAAAAGCGTCCCGCCCGCTTGGGGAGGCCCGGGCGCGGCCGCCCCCGCGCCCCGTCCCTCCCCCGCGAACAAAGCCCGCGGGTTATCCCCCCGGGCCATCCTCTAAGCCGGGAACGACCACGCCCTGAACAGCGCCATACCCACCCCCACCCAAA
>JAITKT010000375.1 GCA_031278225.1 Deltaproteobacteria bacterium | reverse complement strand
GGTCTTCCCTCCCAGGTTTATCAGGGGGACGTCGGGGCAAAGCTCGCGGCGGAACTTCCCGAACCCGAGGCAGAGGGGAATCTCTTCCCGGCTTCCCAGGGTGACGGCCGCGAAGGGTTTTCTCTTGAAAATCAATCCCGCGAGTTTCGCGTGATTTTCGACGGGCCAGCGCCTCAGGCGGTTTTTCGCCCCCAAATGGAAGGCCGCGAGCGGAAGTCCCCGCCCGATGTCTTCCCTGAGGCCCGGCGGGAGGCCCGCGAAAAGGACTTCCTCCGCTTTTTCGAGGTCGTCGGGGGAGAGCGCCGGGACCGCGAGTCTCGTCGGGGAGTTCGGATCCAGGGAACGCCAGATGTCCGAGAGGTTCAGGCGGCTCAGGCGTCTGTTCAGGGCGAGGGTGGCCATGGCGAGCTTTTGGGCCGGAGGAACTTCCGGTTCCCCGCGGGAGTTTCGCCTGGGTCCCAGGACCATTCGGGGTTTTAAGCTTTCGACGATTTCGAGGGCCGCGGGGCTCACGCTCAAATTAATCAGAAGGTCGGCGTTTTCGAGGTCCGCGTCATTGAGCCCCGCGTCTTTCGGAGAGTCGGGTTCCCCGGGCCACCCGATGCCCGGGAGGGACGCGAGACGGCCGGGAAGCCCCGGGAAAAAGAGCCGCAGGGCCTCGAGGACCGACTTTTCCAGGGCGATGACCCCCGCGTCGGCTCCGGGGTAAGACTTGAGAATCCCCGCGATCAAGGGCGTCGACTCTATGAAGTCCCCGAGCCTCGCGGCTTCGAAAATGACGATTTTCATCCGGGCGTCAACCTTTCAGGGTGAGGGAAACGAGTTCCGAGACCCTGTGGCGGTAGAGATGCCGCCGTCGGACGGTTTTTCGGGCCTCGCGGGACATGAGCCTTCTTTCCCGTTCGTTGTCGAGATAGTGGAGGGCGAGGTCCCGGGCCTCCCCGGGCTCGCCGTAAGTCGCGACCTCCCCGTTTTCGAAGAGCGGGTTCAGCTGCTCCTTCGCGTCGGTCAACAAAAACGCCCCGGAGGCCGGGACGTCGAAGACCCTTTGGTTCAGGCCGGTCTTCATCTGGGCGCTCGTGACGTTCAGGTTCACTTTGGTCTTTTCGTAAAAACCGGAGAGTTCGCCGTAATAGTCCACGTTTCCCGTCGTTTTCGCGCTTGGGAAAAGGCGCGCCCATTCCGGGTCGCCCGCGAGGGTCAAAAGCTCCCGGGGGAGGCTTCCCAGGACCTCCGTCCTTCTTAGCCTGCTCGCCCTCCAGGTGGCGAGGGCGGAAAGGCTCCGAAAGTCGAGGTCCTTTCTTTCGCCGTAACCTTTCTCTTTCAAGAGGGAGTCCGGCAAGAGTTCGTCGTTCGCGAGAAACTCTTTGGCGACCGCGTCCAGCTCCGGGAGAATCTCCCGCCCCGCCCCGGAAAGGGCGAGCCACTTCTCCGTCGCGCGACCCATGGCGTCCCCCACGAAGGCGATTTCCCTTTCGCTCCCCCCGGCGCCCGAGGGACGAAAGAAAGACTCGTCCGTCGCGAGGGGGAGATAACGGACGTTTTCGAAGCCCAAATCGCCCAAGCAGCCCAGCCAGTCCGAGTCCCAGGAGAAGACGGTCACCGCGTCCCGGGCCTTCGCCTTCGCGGCCCCGAGCACGCACGCGGGGCTGTCCACGAACCAGGAGGCGGCGGGGAGCCCCAGACGCGAGAGAATGTCCTCGAGAATCCCCTCCTCGTCGAAACCGATGTGATTCACCGTGAGAATCAGGTCCGGAACGAAATTCCTTATGATTTCCAGGAGTTCGGCGAAGCTTTTTTCGAGGTTCTTGTTTTTGTCCCGAAAGTCCCTGATGTCCCATTCCCTCGAATTCGCGCCCAAGACCGCGAGGGCGTTCGCGAGCTCCCTGTCGAGATAGTAGCCGCTCCTGAAGAGGAGGACCCTGGGGGCCCGATCGATTCGGGCTTTCGGCGGGCGCGTTCCCGGGTCCGCCCCGTTTCCCCCGCCTTTCTTTTTCGGGGCGTCGGAAAAAACCGCGGCCGTCCCGTTTCCCCCGTCCCCCGAAAGGCCGGGCAAGAGGGCCGAAAAATGCCTCCTGGTCGCGGGGCGAACGAGGGTGGGGGAGGGGGCGCCCGGGGGGAGGCCCGCGATTTTCCCGGCCGAAAGGACGAGTTCGGGGTAAGACAGGAGCGCCCTCATGTCCCGGGCCCGAAAGGCGGCCGCGAACAAAGTCCAGGAGGCGTCCCAAAGGAACAGGGGTTTTCCCCCGACGAAGGGGAGGACGAGCTCGAGATGATGCCCGAAGCCCAGGCCCAGGGCCGTGAGACCCCGGGCGGGAAGGAGATCCCCGTCCCGCTCGAGAAATTTTCGGGCCAGGAGTTCGTCTTCCTTTTTCGGGTTCATGCTCGTGAGGCGCGCCCCGCGGTTCCCCGAAGCGTCCGCGAGCAGGAGCCCGGGGTTTTCGGGGTCCGGGACGAGAATTATCCCGGGAAAAGAGGGGTCCGGGTCGGAAAAGAGAAAGTCCCCTCCCCCGGGAAGGGGGCGGAGCTCCTTCAAGAGGCGCGCCGGCCCGGGATTGGTTTTTTCCAGGGCTTCCAGATTCTCACGAAGCCAGGGGCTCTTTGGGCGTTCCGTCATGTTGGCATTTCGCGGGGTGTTTGCGGTTTTCGAAGGCCTTGAGCGAAAGTTCGAAGATCCGTTGCCACTCGAGGGCTATCTTGTCCCAGGAATGGAGGGCTCTCACGGCTTTTTTCGCGGTTTCCGCGAGGGCCCCCGTTTCCCCGGGGTTCGCCATGAGTTTCAGGGCCCGTTCCACGTAGTCCCTGACGTACTCGGGACTTCCGGGTCTTCCCCCGACCCGGAAGGCGTCGGTCCCGACCGATTCCTTGAGGGCGAAGGCGTCGGAGGTGAGGATCGGGGTGCCCAGGGCCTGGGCCTCCAAAGAGACTATGCAGCTTATCTCCGGAAAGACGCAGGGGTAGAGCATGAAGCCGGACTCCGCGAGGTGGCGGTAGAACTCGGTTTTGGTGAGGGACCCCAGGGGTATGACGTCCGGGGTCCTTTCGACCAGAAGGTCCAAACGGTCGTAAAGGGGAAGAAGCCTCGGGTCCGCGAGGTCTCTCCGGAGCTCGTAGCCGCAGAGGTAAAGCTTGAGATTGGGCCGTTGTTTCTTGAGGCGGGGAAAGATCTCGTCGAGGAGGAGCCCCAAACCCCTTTCCGGTCTCGAGGCGTAGATGAGTTTGTCCGGATCCCGTTTCGCGTCTTTGGAGGCCCGGTCCAAAAGGTCGAGGTTCAGGCCGTTTCTCGTTACGATCATGCGGTCGTCCAGCTGGGGGATCCTCGTGAGATAGTTGTTCTTGTGGAAGACCGAAAGCACCAGAAAGAGGTCTATCTCGTCCTGGATGGCCCTCAGGGAGCCGGGGTTTTCCAGGGTGTCGTGGTTCCAGAGGACCTTCAGGTTGGCCTTGACGGGGAGGTTGAAGAAGCCGAAGAACCTCGAGACCACCATCACGTCGAATTTTTTTCTCGCGAGGAAGGGGAGGGACTTCCGGAAGGGATGGTAATGGACCCCCTCGTGGACCCCCGGTTTTTCGCAGTTGTTGAACGCGGTGACCTCGTGACCCAGTTTGGACAAGGCCCTCGTCATCTCCACGAAGGCGGTTTCGCTCCCGCCCAGGGCCTTTTTCTCCAGGCTGTCCCCCTCGAAGGGCGGGCCTTCGGTATAGAAGCCGAAGCTCCTCACTTTTGTCCCCCGTTGATTTCCCGGTAGAGGTGCCGGGCCTTCCTGTGGAGGGGGGCCAGCTCCAGGGCCTCGGTGAGGTAATTTTCCGCGAGTCGGGGTTTCCCCGTGACCATGGCGAGTTCCGCCAGGGCGACCCTGGGTTCCGGGTTCGCGGGGAAGAGTTCCAGGGCTTTTCGGTAGGCCTTCTCCGCCTCTTCTTCCCGCCCGTTTTCGGACAAAATTTTTCCCAAAAGGGAGGCGCAGTGGAAGGAGAGCTTTTCCGAGGGCGCCCCCCAGCCGGGGTCGCTCAAGCCCAGGGCCAGGGCCTTGTCCAGCTCCGCGGCGGCCGGGAGATCTTTTCCCAGGGCGTAGAGGGCCTTCCCCAAACGGTAGCGCCCCGGACCGTAGTCCGGGCGGGCGTCGACCAGGGCCTCCAGGACCCGCAGGGACGCGCTTTGGGCCCCCAGGGCCTTGTGGGCCTCGGAAAGAAGAATGACCGCGTGGCTCCACAGGGAGAGGTTCGCGGTTTGGCACCTCGCGGCCCGGGCGAGAAAGTCCTTCGCGTCCTCGAACTTTCTCAAATTCAAAAGGGTTTTCCCCGTCTGATAGAGATGGTAGAAATCGCCGTTCAGGGTCCCGGGGGCGGAGAGGAGGAGCTTTAAATTCCTCTCCCCCTTTTTTTTCGCGAGGACCGGGTCCGCGTATCCCCAGTGGCTTATCTCGGCGTCGGTGAGCTTCACCGCCATCCATTCCGGGTGGCACAGCTGCTCGTGGATCACCCCCCGGAAGAAGACCCCGGGCATCTTGGGGAAAACCCTCTTCTGCCAGAGCCTGTCCCCCTGGGGCAGCACCTTTTCCGTCGCCATGAGAACGACGGGTTCCTCGCCCCGGGCGGGGAGGGCCTCCCTGATCCGGGCCACGTTTTCGGGACTGATGTGGTTGTCGGCGTCCAGCCAAAGCACGTAATCCGTTCTCGCCGAGGCCAGGGCCTGATTTCTCGCGAGGGAAAAATCCCCCTTCCAGGGCATGTCGAAGACCCGGGCCCCGTAAGAGCGGGCGAGGGACTTTCCCCCGTCCCTGGAACCCGTGTCCAGGACCACGGCGTCGTCGACCAAAGCCATGACCGGGGAGAGACTCTTGGGAAGGTTTTCGACCTCGTCCCTCATTATCATGCTGATTCCCAGGGTGGATTTCTTGGGCATTTGTTTCACTCTTTCCTCCCGACGCCCGACCGGTCGTCGCCGCGTCGGGAGCCGCGAAGGCCTTTCCCCGAACAAAACCGAAAAAAAACGCGAAACGACCGCGGCGGCCGCGTCGGCTTCCCCGGCCGCGGAGCGCGGCCCGAAGACGAGCCCGGGGGATTAACGGGCTTTTCCCTCGTCGAGGGAAGTCAAAAGCTTCAAGAGTATCCCGTCCGCCCAGGCGATGTTTTTGAGGACGTTCGCCGGGGAGCCCCCGGCCAGGGCCGGGGCCAGGATCTCCCCCATGAAGGCCGAGACCCTGGAGAGATTCATCATTTCAATCAAGGCCCTCTGGAGGTTCTTGTGGACGAGGCGCCTTATCTGACTCATGATCGCGGACATCTGTTTTATGTCGGCCTTGAGCTCTTTGACCCCGGGTCTCGGCAGGTCGTCCAAAATGTCCGGGAGCTTCCAGGTCTTGGGGGGCTCGGGGAGATTATCGACCAAGACTTTCAGGGGGACCTCCGCGAAACCGGGGACGCTCGCCCCGCTCGAGCCCCCGTTGTAGAGACGGACCTTCGGGCTTCTGGTCGCGATGAGGTTCGCGGCCTCGGCCAGCCAGTTTATGGAGGCCAGAAGCCCGGAGTTGGTTTCCACCTCGCCCCCGCCGATGGCCGGAACCGCGACGGCGTCGGGCCTGTCGGTTTCCGTGAGGGAATCGGAGGACCCCTCGACGTGGAGCATGGGGCCCTGGTAGGCCTGGTCCTGCCCCGCGAGGATCAGGGGGTTCAGGCCCCAGACGTAGGCCAGGGCGAAGGCCGCGGTCCCGGCGTTTCCGCCCTTGGGGAGGAATCCCCCCTGGGAGAGGAGCTGGGACTCGCCCCCGGTCAGATGAAAGACGGCCTTTTTGAAGCCCTCGACCTCGAAGTGCGCGGGGTGGCAGCCCATGGCCAGGGCCAGGACCGTGTCGGGCTTCAAAATTTTCTTTTCCGCCCCGGAGAGTTTCAGGTTCCTCGAGGTGTCCGAGGATTCGACGACGATCACGAGGTCGGGACGGACCCCCATGGAGAGAAGGGGTTTCAGGGCCGTGGCCGCGGCCATGACGACGCCCCTCTCCCCCACCTCTTTCAAAATCGGGCCGTCCGCGCCGAGACTGGGACCGGCCCCCACCGCGAAGGCGGCCCGGGGCGCGAACCTGCTCTTGAGGAGCATGAGGTCCGGAAGGAGGGGGGCGTGGCGGGCGTTTTTCACGAAATTGTCCAGAAAGGCGTTGTTCGTGGCCTTCCTGGTTTTTATGATGACCTTGAGGCGGGTGGTTTCGGAGTTGACCCGGGAGAGAAACTCCTTCGCCTCTTCCCGGAAGGCCCTGGCGTAACCGGGGACGACCACGACCAAGGGCATGTTTCCGTCGCCGTAGACGACCTCCCTTATGAGCGTCTCCCCGAAACTCCTGAAGTCCGAAAATATCTCCGGGTTCTGGTTTTGGCCGAGGACGTTGTATTTTTCGAAGGTGTCGAGATTGTCCCTCGAGGGCTCGAAGACCTTCAGGGAGATCTCCGGGAAGAGTTCCTTGAGCCTCCGGAGATGCCAGCCCAAACCCAAACCGAAGACCAGGGCCAGTTTCGGGGCCTTGGGGGAGCTCTCCTTTTTCATGAGGGCCTCCCTCACCCAAAGCGCGGCCTCGGCCTCGGGGCCTCCCGCGTCGTGGATGGTCTCGCCCATGAAAATCAGTCCGGGGCCGTCGGGACCCGGCACGACCCTGGGTCCGTGTTCGGGGGCCTCCCCCGCCGAAAAGTCGGAGCCGCGGCTCACTGGGGTGTCGGTCATGGCGCGTCCTCTAATTCAGTGTCACGTAGGAGGCGAGGCAGGCCTCGTTGTAGAGGGCCCCGAGTTCGGGGTCGTCCGGGTTGTGCTCGAGGGCTTTCTGAGCCGCGTCCATGGCTTCGGCCATGGCGTCGCGCGAGATTAAAATTTTAAGGAGTTCCCGGGCGTTTTCCGGGTCCTCGGGTTTCGCTTGAAAGGCGGTCTGGAGATACTCGAAGGCGGTCCAGAGGGCCGGGTCGTGGGGGAGCCTGCTGAAGCCGGGGCAGATGTCGTGACCGAGTTCCAGAAGCCTCTTCGCGATGAGCTTCACCGCCTCGAAATGGAGGGTGTCGAGGTTCAGGGGGGAGAAATCGACGCCCGTGAATTTTTTTATGTGTTCCCTCGCCATCTTGGGGTTTTTCCGCCCCAGGGCGAGTATTCCCAAAGAGAGGGCCCCCCGGGGTTCCCCCGCCTCGAAAGCCTCGTTCAAGTACGTTTCGGCCCCTTCGGGGTTTCCCTTGAGGCGCTCCACGTGCCCGAGATAAAACAGTCCCTCGGGGCTTATGAGCTTGAGGTTCCGGGCCTTTTCGAAGAGCTTTTCGGCCCGCAAAATCCTCCGTTGCCCCTCTTCCCTGGGCCATCTCACGGCCGTCAGAAACAGGGACTTGGCCTCGTCGTCCAGGGACTCGGCGTCGACGAAGGCCTTTCCGGGGTTCACGCCCTTAATCGTTTCCATCAGGGTCTCGGCCCTGTTTTGGATGTCGTGGGCGCCGTGGACCTTTTCCATGGCCCGTTTGGCCGTTTTCGCCCTCAGCTTGTCGTCGCCGAGCCAGAGCTCGGCCGCGGCCAAAAGCTCCCTGGGCTCGAACCAGGCGAAGTCGTCCCCGGCCTTGAAGAGTTCCCCCAGGTCGCCCCCGGCCTTCTCCGTGAAGAGAACGGCCCCGGAGGCCATGGCCTCGAGCATCCTCATGGTCACCCCGGGAAACAGGTTTTCGTTCAGGGCCAGCTTGGACTGCCTGTAGATCTGCCCCGACTCGTCCGGTCCCACCCAGGCGTCCCCGCGGCTTCCCGCGGTCTTCAGGGTGTACTTCCGGGAGAGGAGGTTCATGAGCCGCGCCCTTTTGGGCCTTCTTCGCTCGTCCGTCACCCCCACGAACCCGAAGTCGTAGAGCTTTTCCTTCTTCTCGTTGTCGCCGGGGAGATAGGTCTTGGCGTCCACCCCCACCGGGAGCCAGGAGGCCTCGGTTCCCCCCTCCCTCAGGAGGGCGGCGTGGGGTTTTTGGTCGCAGAAGACGTAATCGAAGAGCTTGGAAAAGTGTTTTTGCCACCAGAAATTTATGGGCGTGTCCACCGCGTAGTAGACCTTGGGCACCCCGTACACGTTCGCGATGCCGTCGGGCCAGAAATGCTGTCCCAGGTGGTCGGTGTAAACCAACATGTCCGGGCGGTCCCGGAGATTGTTGAAAAGCGCGTCCACGGGATAGCCTTCCTTGTGGGGCGGCGCCATGACCGTGTGTCCCATCTTCTGGAAGGCCTCGTGAAAATATTCGCTCCCGAGGCATAAAATGAGCATTGCGATTCTCCTTTGCTCTCGCGTGTCGTGCGGGCCGTTTTCGAAGCTTGCCCGGACCGGGAAGAAAAGCTCCGGCGGTTCCGCCGGTTTTTCTTATTCAAGATTCGTTCCAAAATTCGGGGGAATTTCCCGAAAACGACCGGAGGTTCGTTTGGGAGAAAGGAGGAGGCGAAGCCGCGGCGGATTGTTTTTCGGGGGGTTTCAACGGGGCGCCCGAAAGACGCTTTCGAAACAGAGGCCGCAGGGGAAGAGGGAGCGCGGGTCCTTTCCCCTGACCCGCGCGGAAGCGGGGCCGTTCCAGGCCTCCCCGATGCTCATGTCCGGGAAGGTCCCGACCGGTTTCAGGCGGCCGAAGTCCGAGCAGCAGGGGAACATGGTGCCGGAGGCGTGGAGGGCCAGGCGGGCGAAGGGTTCCGGGCAAGGCGGGGGCGGTTCGGGGTTTTCGTGTTTCCGGCTCCTTTCCGGGAAGATCCGCGCGTCCGTGAGCTTGGCCGGGCGCTGGAAGCTCAGGTAGTCCGCGAGGGGGGAAAATAATTCCCGGAAAGCGGTCTTCTCCCCCTGTCCGAAGTCCGCGTAACTCAGTCTCAGGACGGGCAGGGGGGACTTCAACTCTTCCCTCATCCTCAAAAAGGCCCGGATGTTTTCCGCGAGCCTCCGAAAGTCCCCGCCGGGTCTCACTTTTTCGTAAGTTTCGGGGGTCGCGGCGTCCACGGAGATCATGAGTCTCGCGAGACCGGCCTTGGCGAGTTTTTCGGAAAGTTCGCGGTCCAGATTCCGGCCGTTCGTGATGAGGGCGATGTCCGAGACCCCCCGCTTTTTGGCCGTTTCCACCCAGAGGGGAAGGTCCCTCACCAAAGTCGGCTCCCCCGTGACCCCTATCCTCAGTGACGGAAGGGAGTGTTTCTCGCATTCCCTCAAAGCCAGGTCGTAGAGTTTCGGGTCGAGATCGAGGCCCATCCCCGGGAAGCGGGAGTCTTTCTTGCCTCCCGGGCACATGGGGCAATTCAGATCGCATCTCGTCGTGATGTCGACGTCGAGGTGCGCGGGGAAATCGAAGGCCTTCCCGCGGACGGCCTCGCGAAAGCGCTTTCTGTAAGCCGCGAAAGGGGCCCCGAAAACGGTCGAAAGCGTTTTTTCGGCGGCTCTTTTTCCGCTTTCCCGGCTTCTTCCGGCCGCGCTTGATTCGCTTTTCATCTTTCCCCGCCGCGTGAAAAAAAATTTTTTCGAAAATCCCTCGCCAAACCCCGTTTTCGGACAGAATAGCCGAACGCGGGCCTTTGTCAAAGCCTCCCGCCGAGACGGCGGGAAGGCCGCGCCCGCGATTGGCCCAATCCGCCGAGAATCGGCCCCGAAAGAAAATACGCGTGGAAGCCGGGTCCCGACCGGTTCTATAATCGCCTTTGGAATCCCCTTTGGTTCCCCAATCCGTTCCCCGATGGCGCCCAATCGCGCCCGACCGTTCCGAATCATCCCGAAAACCCGGCCGATTCGACCCCGCGCGCCCCGATTCCCGGGGTGTTTCGGAGGATTATCCCGAAATGACGCCCGCGGAACCCGGGGAATCCCGGGACCCCGGGAGTCCCGGGAGCGGCGGGCTTCCCCCGGCGAACTTAAGGCGATTTCGAGGAAAACGCGGGGCGAATCGGAACAACTTAAAGATTTGTTTAAGGTTTCGGAAAAACATGCCGATAAAACTCATGTGGCCGGGAGAAGCTCCCCGCGAAGCCGGAGTCGGGGCGGACCCGGATGTGAACCCCCCCGTGAATTTTGGTCCGGGTTTTGCATTGGTTTTTCCGGGAGCCCGGCTCCCCCGAATTCACGCCCGTTTCCCGGTCCTCGCGGGGGAAATGTCCCTCGCGACGACGAAAGGCGCCAACGTCAGGGAGAAACCGTCATCATGCCAAGCAAAACGCCCGCGTCGGAGATAAACAGAGAGTTCAGGGCCCTGTGGACCTGCGCCATGGGATACGTGAGAAGGTTGTCGGAGGAATCCCTGACCTGGTTCAAGGGGAACCTGAACGGTCCCATTTTCGAACACTTCTCCTTTCGCCTGGGAAACCAACTCTTTTTCGTGAGACTCGAGGATTCCGAAAACAGGCTCCACGTTCCGGGAACCCCGGAAAGCCTTTTCGAGATAAGCGAGGCCTGCGACGGTCATCCGCTCGTAATGCCCATGAGGTACGTCGGGGGCCTGTGGCTCCCCACCCTCCCCGGTTGGGGACTCAAGGACGCGAGAACCGGGGAGCCCGTCAACCCCAAAAACCTCGTGACCTCCGAACTCATCAGGTACACCGACTGGGAGCTCCACGACATGGCGGTCCACACCGTGGCCCTGACCCTCGGGAAAAGAAAGCTCCACACCATCACCAACCATCCCGCCATAAGCCCCTCCATCTGGTACGACGGGGACAGCGGCCTCGAGTGGATCATGGTCCGCTACGCCCGCCACCCCGAATCCGACGCGCCCCCTCCGGCCAATTGGGCCCAGATCTGCGAGAGCTGTTTCGAAAGAGGCGCGGGGAACGGTTATTTCGCGGTGGTGGTCTTCGCGGAGAAGGACCCCCGGACGGGTCTTCCCGCGGAAAACATGCCCCTCCACAGGGGCGCCGACATCCTCATCAATTACCAGCCCTTCCGTCTCCTCGAGAGAAAGGACCGCCCCCTCGTCGCGACCGCCGCGACCCCGGAAAAAATTCCCGAGGAGAGAGCCATGGAAAGAACCATGGAGAGGGCCATGAGGGAAATGCGGTCCTGAGGGCGGCGCGAAGGGACATCCGCCGCGAAAAAAATTTTTGAAATTCGGGAAAGGAAAAAGGGGCCAAGGGGCCCCTTTTTCCGCGTTGTCGCCAAAAAAAATTAAGACGAAGAAAAGCCGGCGCGAGAGTCAAAGCGTTTTTGACGAAAAATCGAAGAGAATCCGAAGA
>JAITKT010000373.1 GCA_031278225.1 Deltaproteobacteria bacterium | reverse complement strand
CCGCGATTTTGCCCGACTGTGAAGTTCGCTTCACAACCCGCGGGCGTTAATCCTCGGGTTTTTGAGCGGAATGTTCCGAAATCACGAGAACTTGGAGCTCGCGACCGCCTCCGCGACGCGGCGCGAAAGGAAGCGCGCTCCCGTGACGGGAGTCCGTTTTCCGGTCCCGGGGTTTTCTTTCCGGGCGGGCCGGTTCCGGGGCCGGGAGGCGAAAGGTCGGGATGTGGAAAAGGCCGCCCGCGCGGGAAAACGCGCGCGGGCGGCCTTTTCTTTTTCCTTTTCTTCTTCTTCCTCCCCTCCCCCCCCCCTCCCCCCCGGAGGGGAGCGGGGGACCCTCTCACGGGGCTTCGCGGAGGATTATTTCCTCGGCCATGTTCAGGAGGGCCTCCAGGTTCGCGAGGGAGTGGGGGTCGAAGGGGGTTTTCCGGGGTTCGAAGCCGGTTTTGAGCCTCGCCAAGCGGTTCATGAGGCTCTTGTACTCCGGGGTGTCGCGGTAGTCGCGGGCGCCCGCGGGGATTAAAGACTCGACGCCTTCGGGGGCGCGGAAGGCGCGCTCCCGGGGGGTGATGTCCAGGAGCTCCAGCCAGACGGGAACCCGGGTCGTCACCTCCGGGAAGGTGCGATTCGCGAGTTTCTCGAACTCGAGGGAGCTCGATTCCTCGCCGTGGACCAGGCTCAGAACCAGATTGTCGTGAACCTGGGGCCTCAGCCATTCGATTAACTCTTTTTGGTCGGCGTGACCCGAGAAACCCCCTATGGTGTGAATCTTGGCCTTGACCGCCACGATCTCCCGGAAGAGTTTAATGGTTTCCGCCCCCTCCACGAGCCTCCTTCCGGTGGTGCCCTGGGCCTGGAAGCCCACGAATATCACGTGGCAGTTGGGTCTCCAGACGTTGTGCTTGAGATGGTGGAGGATCCTTCCGGCGTTGGCCATGCCCGAGCCCGCGATTATGACCGCGGAACCCGGGAGCTCGTTCAATTTTTGGCTTTCCTCCGCGGTCCTCGAGATCTTCAGGGTGGTCATGCGGAGGGGACTCATCCCCGAATCGAAGAGCTTTTTCGACTCCTCGTCGAAGAGGTCCGGATGCTTCAGAAACACTTCCGAGGTGAGGGTCGCCAAGGGGGAATCCAACCACACCGGAAGATTTTTGGGGATCAGTCCCTTGTGCCAGGCGGTGGACAGGAGATAGATGATCTCCTGGGTCCTTTCCACCGCGAAGGCCGGGATCAGGATCTTTCCCCCGTCCTTGTAAGCTTCGTTCACGGCCGCCACGAACTCTTTCTCGGAGTCGTCGAGGTTCTTGTGAAGCCTGTTCCCGTAGGTGGTTTCCATGAAAATGGCGTCGGATTTCGGGGGGATCGAGGGGTCGGGGATGAGCAGCTGACCCTCCCTTCCGATGTCCCCGGAAAAGACGATTTTGGTCTCCCCGTCCTCTTCCTCCGCCGTCACCATGACGCTCGCGGCGCCCAGGATGTGCCCCGCGGGGAAAAACCTCACGTAAAGTTCCGGGCTGGGCTCGAACTCCGTTTCGAAGGGCACCGGGACCAGGAGGGAAGAGGCGACCTTGGCGTCCTCGAGGTCGTAGAGGGCCTCCACGTCCCCGCCCCCCTGCCGGTTGTTTTTCCTGCTCTTCCACTCGGCCTCGTGCTCCTGGATCCGGGCCCCGTCTTCCCAGAGCACGGGAAGGAGGTCCGCGGTCGCGGCGCTGGCCCGAACGGGTCCCCGGAAGCCGGCTTTCGCGAGCCTCGGGACCAGACCCGAATGGTCCATGTGGGCGTGGGTGAGGACCACGGAATCCAGTTCGTTCGGCATGTAGCGGGTCATGTCGAAATTGCGGAGCTCGGTCTGTCTTCCCCCCTGAAAGAGTCCGCAATCCACGAGGGTGTGTCCCCCTCTCGGGTTTTCCAGAAGATAGGAGGAGCCGGTCACGGTCCTCGCGGCCCCCAAACAACGAATTTTCATGACGGTTCGGGCTGCCTTGAGGCGCCCCTCCTTTCGCGGGACTCGGAACGGTATGCGGGAAGGGTGGCGGGGACGGGGTGCCGGGTCCGGAATCCCGGGGCCGGAATCAGCCCGCGGCGGACCCGTCTTTCGCGTCTTCCCGGTCCCGGCCGTCGTCGAAGATGGCGAGATTGTCCCTGTGGATCGCCTCTTCGGAATGACAAAAACCCAAAATCCCGGGGATCTCCCGGCTTCCCCGGCCCATGATGCGGCGGAGCTCGGCGGAGGGATAGTTCACGAGACCCACGCCCAGTTCCCCGCCGGGGCCGTCCCCCTCGGGGGTCGCGATGGTCACGGGATCACCGGCCAAAAAGACCCCTTCCGTTTCCCTTATGCCCTTGGGAAGAAGGCTTTTCCCCTGGTCCCTCAGGGCCTCGGCCGCCCCCCGATCTATGGTGAGCTTTCCCTTGGGACGGGCCGCGAAGGCCAGCCAGTGTTTCTTGGCCCCCCGGGGCTTGAGGGAGGGCTTGAAAAAGGTGCCCAGCTCTTCCCCGTCCATGAGTCGCGGGAGCACGTCCCTCGTGAGGCCGTTGGCTATGAGGGAGGGAAGGCCCCTTTCCGCGAGCCTCCCCGCGGCCTTGACCTTGGAGTGCATTCCCCCGGTCCCCAGGGGGGTGCCCGCGTCTTTTCCGGCCTGAGCCAAAAGGGCGGGCGTGACCTTCTCCACGACCTTTATCAAAGCGGCCGCCGGATTGCGCCGGGGGTCGCTTTCGTAAAGACCGTCGAGGTCGGTCAGATTTATGAAGATGTCCGCCTCGGCCATGGAGGCCACCAAACCCCCCAGGGCGTCGTTGTCCCCGAACTTGAGTTCCTCGGTGGCTATGGTGTCGTTTTCGTTCACCACGGGAACGACGCTCATCTCCAAAAGAGCCGAGAGGGTGTTCTTGGCGTGGATGAACCGGTGGCGGTCGGCCAGATCCTCCGCGGTCAGGAGTATCTGCGCGACCTTGACGTCGTGGGCGGAAAAGGCCTTGTCCCAGGCGGCCATCAGATGCACCTGCCCGATCGCGGCCAAGGCCTGCTTTTTTATGAGGGTCGCGGGGCCTCCCCTCGCGTCCTTCATCTTCTTTTTCCCCGCGGCCACGGCCCCCGACGACACCACGATGAGCTCCATGCCCCTTCTTCTCAAGAGGTCCATCTGACCCGAAAGGGCCCGGAGCCTGTCGAAGGCGAGGCCCTGGTCGTTGCAGATGATGCGGCTTCCGACCTTGATCGCGACCCTTCGCGTTTTTTTGGAATCGAAACGGCGTTCCATTCTCGGCGCTTGTCTCCTTTCCGCCCCGGGGGACGGGAGCCCGCGCGACCCCGACGATTCGAACGTCGCGGCGGGGTGGCGGGGGGGGAGCCGCGGAAGTCCCGTCCCCGGACCGGCGAAGGTCCCCGGGAGGGCCCCGTTGTTCACCTCGGGGTTTGGGGCGGGGGCATGACGAGGGTTTCCTCTTCCCACACCATGTAGCCTTCCCTCTTCCCGAGGAAGGGGTTCAGGTCGACCACGGACTGCATGGTCACGTCGTGGGCCGCGGCTATCTGATAGAGGGTGTCCCCCCTTTTGGTGACGTAAGTCCTGTTGGCGGTGGGAGCCGGGGCGACCGGGGCGTCGACGCCGGTCATGAGGCCGTCGTCCGCGGGGGAGGCCGCGACCCCGGAGATCGTCGGGTAAACGGGCATGCCCGCGAGGTCCCGGGGAGGCTCCCCACCCTCTCCGGAAAGGGAATTCAACCTGTCCACCGTCATGTCCTTTTCGCGGTAGACGTTGGTGAGCGCCCTGTCCAGAATCTCGGCCTCGCGACGCAGTTCACCGAGCTCGGTCGCGAGAGCTTCGGTTTCCGCCTTGAGCCTGTTCAGCTCCTCGTCGGAGGCGCCTTGGCAGGAGAGGCAGAAAAAGGCCAGGAGAAAACTCAAAATCGATAGCCTTTTGGAAAACAAGGTCCTCCTCCGTGAGCCCCGCGACGCGGGGGGGGCGCGCGAAAAGAACGAAAACCGGGGCGTCCCGAAATCCCAAGGGGGAACCTCGGAACGGACCAAAGGGGTGCCCGGGGGAAAACGGAAAAATTCCGAAATCGCGATATGCCGGAACCTCCGTATTTTACAACAAAACGCCGCGGATCCCCAAACGCGGCCAAGGGGGAAGGAAAGGTCCGGAAAAGGACGGAGATAAGGCCAAGGCATGACGGGCGCGGGCGGGAGAAAAAGAAGAACGGGGGGGAGGGACTTTCGAAAAGATTCTCGCCGGACCCGACGGGGGGGACGGAAGAAAACGAAAAAGCGCACGCGAACACGGTGGGAAAGAAACGCGCGAGGGGGGAAGGAAAAACGCGAG
>JAITKT010000281.1 GCA_031278225.1 Deltaproteobacteria bacterium | reverse complement strand
AAGGCCCGAAAACCAAAGACGGGAGGGTTGCGAAACCGCGAGCGCCCGGCCCGCGACCCCGATCCCGCGTTGCCGCCCGCGTTGCCGCCCGAGCCGTCGCCCGCGACTCCAAAGCTTCGGAATCGGCCGTCTCGTCGCGAACATTTCCCAATGAGACGACCCCGCGCTTCCCGGGGCGCCTCGGTTTCGACGGGACCCGGTCCCGGGCGGGACGGGCGGGCGGATTTTCGTCGAAAATCGTCGATTCGTCTCCCGTTCCCTCCCGTCCTCTCCCGTCGCCCGCGCTCTTCTCCCGTCTTCATCGCGCGCCGGGCGCCTCCGGACCCGCGGCGCTTCCCGGTTCCCCCGGTCGTCCCCCGATCGTCCCCCGGTCGTCCGTCGGTCGTCCTTTCGTCTTTTCGGGCGGCCCCGCTGGCCGGGGCGGGAAAAGCCCGGTTCGCGCGGGGGCGACACCCGAAAAGGGACGTTTCCGGCCAATCTCCCGAAACGTTTTCCAGCGCTCCCGCGAAGCCCCCGGAACCGGCGGGGACCCCCGGAGAACCGCCAATCCTGTTGACAACCGGGGGGCGTTTGGGGTATTAAGGGAATCTCTTCGGACCGAACGGGGAGACGAAACGGGGGATTCGGGAGCCCGTTTCCGCGTCCGAAACGCGGTCGTCGTTCCGGGTGATTTTTCCCCCGTCGCGCGGCTCGCGCGGGCGGGGTCGCGAAGCGCGAGGGAACATGCGCGGGAATAGCTCAGTTGGCCAGAGCGTCAGCCTTCCAAGCTGAGGGTCGCGGGTTCGAGCCCCGTTTCCCGCTCCAATTCAAACCTTCGCGTTTTCCGTTTCGCCTTTTCGGCCTTTCGGACGCCCGGGACCCCCGAAGGCCCCCCCCTTGGTCACCTCGGTCACCTTGGTCCCGCGTTTCTCTTTCACTTGTATGTCGACGACGAGCGGAGCCCGTTCGTCCCCCCGTCACGGGGCGGCGAACGGGTTTTCTCCTCTTTGGCCCCCGCGGTCCCGACCCCGATGGCGCGCCGAAGAATTCCCCCGGCTCGAACCGCCCGACCGGCCCCCGGCTTTTTTTTCCCGGTCCCGGAAAAGCTTGTGTTTTTCGGTCCGTTGTGATATCTCTTTCTTCGCTTTTTCGGACGCCGCCCGGACGGGAATCCCCCGGATTTCCCCGGAATTCTCTCTCTTTTGCCCACATAGCTCAGTCGGCAGAGCACATCCTTGGTAAGGATGAGGTCATCGGTTCAAATCCGATTGTGGGCTCCAGAAAAACGTTTTCGGCGTCCCCGCCGGAAAAGATCGCCGTCGGCCCGAAGGCGGGTCGGGGGCATGGCCGGGGGCGGTTTTCCCCCGGTTTCGCTAGAAAACGTCCCCTAGTCCGCCCGAGGCGGAAAAGGGGCCGTAGGGACGGGCTCGTGTTTTTTTCTTGACTTTTCCCCAAACCTCCGCTATTATACCTTCCTTAAGAATTCCCCTTCCGACCGGAGCCGGTTTCCCGGGGTTCGCCATCGCACGGACGACAATCGACAATGCCCGACACCGCGGCGACGCGTTCCTCCCGGCCGGGGAGTCTTCGGACGCCGGGGCCGTTTTCGGGCGGTTTCGCCTTAAAGACCGGATTCGCGCGGTTTCCCGTTCGGGCCCGCGGGGGTTTCCGGCCGGGGGAGGGTCCCCGGCGGCTTTCGGTCCCCCCCCCCGGTCTTCCCGGGCGGGGTCTCGCGCGTTATAATGTTAAGTTGACCGCGGCGCCGCCTTAATGGGTTTTCCGGCGCCCGCGGATCGTTCATTTCCGAAAAGGACCACAAGGAGCAAAAATGCCCCGAGAGATAATCCACCTCCAGTGCACGGAGTGCAAAAACAAGAACTACTCCACCACCAAGAACAAGAGGCGCACCCCGGGCAGGCTCGAGATCAAGAAGTATTGCCCCTTCGACAGGAAACACACCGTCCACAGGGAGACCAAGTGAGCCTTTCGGCCCCCGGCCGTCCCCCAATCCCCCCGAAAGGCCCGCCCGGCCGCCGGGGCGGAACAATCCCACGGTTTTAAGATTTCCAGGTCAGTAGCTCAATTGGCAGAGCATCGGTCTCCAAAACCGAGGGTTGGGGGTTCGAGTCCCTCCTGGCCTGCCAGAACGCACAAACACCCGCGCGGGTCACGGTCCGCGCGTCGCGACGCGGACGTCCGACGGTTGGTTTTCATCATATGACCAGACACAAAAAAACGCGAACTGAAAAGAACGTCGACAAGATCAAAAAGCAGCTCGAGGGCCCGGTCGCCGCGAAACCCCAACTCGCCAAGACCCCGGTCAAGCCGCCTCCGCCGAAGAAGTCCGACAATCCCGCGCCCAAGCCCCCGGGAAGGATCAAGAAACTCCTGACCTTCTTCAGGGACGCCAAACGCGAGCTCGTGTGGGTCACCTTCCCGACCAGGCAGGAGACGATCAAATCCACGGGCGTCCTTTTGGTCCTCGTGGGCATCTCCGCGATTTACCTCGGACTGGTGGACGGCATCCTGACCCGTCTTTTGAGCCTGGTGGTGGATTGACGGAGGCATGACGGCGGCATGACCGGGGATTGACGGCGGCATGACGGCGGATTGAAGGCGGATTGAAGGCGAACGTTCGATCGGGTTCCGGCGAAAATTTCCGGAAACCCGGGGGGAAATCCCCCGGGACACGACCTCCGGGCATCCCCGGTTCGTCGCCCGGCTCGTCGCCCGCTTTGACGCGGATCAATCGGCTCAATCAAATCGGCGGGATCGATTCGGATCGTCGGTCGGAACAATTCGGTTCGTCGGGCGGCGGGCGCCCCGGCGCGGGGGAGAGATGAAGATCCCCGTTCTTTTTTTTCCCGGCTTCGGGGTTTCGGGCCCCGGGGTCGGTTTCGCGGTTTTTTTCGCGGGGAGAGTGCAGTGGCACTTCAATGGTACGTGGTCCACACCTTTTCGGGCTTCGAGAACAAGGTCAAGCTGGCCCTTGAGGACAGGATCAAGAAAAACAACATGACGGAGCTTATCCCCCAGGTGATAATGCCCCAGGAAAACGTCATATCCGTTTCCTCCAAGACCGGGAACAAGCAGAAGAGCACGAGAAAACTCTTCCCGGGCTATCTCTTCGTGCAGATGGAGCTGACGGACGACACCTGGGAGCTCATAAAGGAAACCCCCAAGGTGACGGGTTTTCTCGGGGGGGAGAAGAACAAGCCCGAACCCATAAGCGAGGCCGAGGCCCAGATGGTCCTGACCCAGCTGGACGAGGGCAAGGGCACGGTCAAATCCAAGATGAAATTCGACGAGGGGGATCAGATCCGCGTGATAGACGGCCCCTTCAACAACTTCACCGGCATGGTCGAAGAGGTGAACGAGGACAAGGGCAAGCTGAAGGTCCTCATCTCCATCTTCGGAAGACCCACCCCGGTGGAGCTGGATTTCGACCAGGTCGACAAGATGACCTGACCCCGGGGGTCTTTCCGGTTCCGGTTCGATTCGTCCGGTTTCGGGCGGGGTTTTCGGGTCAAAAAGGGGGGCCCGCGGGGTTTTTCCCGCGAAAGGTCAATTCCCCCCCCCCCGGGTCCCCCAGGTCCCCTTGGCGCCCCGGGCCACCCGGGTCACCCGGGCGGACCCCTCCCGGCACCCCGGGAAAAAAAGCTTGACGAACGGATCGAAACGTGATTGAATGTTAAGTTCCATATAATGGGGAAAGTGGGGTACCCGCCCCGCTTTCTCCTTGTTTTCAAAGGAGTCCAACCGAAATGGCAAAGAAAGTCGTGGCCCTGGTCAAATTGCAGCTCCCGGCGGGAGGCGCCGTGCCGGGTCCCCCCGTGGGGCCGGCGTTGGGCCAGCACGGCCTGAGCCCGATAGAGTTCACCAAGGCCTACAACGCCCGCACCCAGAAGATGGTGGGCATGGTCATACCCGCGGTCATAACGGTTTACTCGGACAAGACCTTCACCTTCATCACCAAGACCCCCCCGGCGTCCTTTCTTTTGAAGGAGGCCTCGGGGTCCAAGAAGGGCTCCAACACCCCCGGCCGCAAGAACGTCGGCCAGGTGACCGAGGCCCAGCTGGAGGAGATAGCCAGGGTGAAGTTCGAGGACCTGTCCGCGAACGACATCGAAGAGGCCAAGAAGATCATAGCGGGCACCGCCCGCAGCATGGGCCTTCAGGTGGTCAAAGCCTGAAGGCGAGCCTTGGGCCGCGAAAAGGGGCGTTGGCGGGGAGCCCCGGCCCGACACACACCCGTGGGGAGAAATCATGAGCGCAGGCAAAAGACTTTTGACCGCGAGGCAGAAGGTGGACAGGCTGAAAAGGCACACCTTCGAGGAGGCCGTGGCCCTGGTCAAGGAAGTGGCGTCCGCCAAATTCGACGAGACATTGGAAATAGCCGCCCGCTTGGGGGTGGACCCCAGGCACGCCGACCAGATGGTCCGCGGAACGGTGCTTCTCCCCTCGGGGACGGGCAAAACCGTCCGGGTGGCGGTTTTCGCCAAGGGCGACAAGGAGAGGGAGGCCCTCGAGGCCGGGGCCGACGTGGTCGGGGCCGAAGAACTGATGGAGAGGATCCAGTCGGGCTTTCTGGAGTTCGACAAGGCCATCGCCACCCCGGACCTGATGGGTCTGGTGGGGCGTCTCGGGAAAATTCTCGGGCCCAGGGGCCTCATGCCCAACGCCAAGCTCGGGACCGTGACCATGGACGTGGCCAACGCCGTCCGGGAACTCAAGGCCGGAAAGATCGAGTTCAGGGTCGAGAAAAACGGCATAGTCCATTGCCCCATGGGCAAGCTTTCCTTCGCGCCGGAAAAACTTCTCGCGAACATTTCCGCCTTCATGGATTCCATAGTGAAGGCCAAACCCTCCACCTCCAAGGGGACCTACATCAGGGGTCTGGTCCTTTCCAGCACCATGGGTCCCGGGGTGAAGGTCGACCCGGCCCTCATAAAGGACCTCAAGGCCTACAACGCCTGAGTTCCGTCGCGTTCGGGGTCGACCCCGGGGTTTTTTCGATTTTCGGTTTTTTTTTCGGGGGGTTCCGCGGGGGAACCGCCCCGGCGGTTTTTTTCGTCTTTTCCGGGAGGTTTCCGCGGGGGGAATCGCCCCGACGGTTTTTTTCGGTATTTTCCGGGGGGTTCCGCGGGGGAATCCCTCGGGGGTTCATTCGGCGAAAAGGGTTTCGGCTCGCCCGGCCAAAGCCCCTTCCGCCCCTTCGCATAGTTTTTTTCGATTTCGGGCCCAAGACAACCGGTTCCCCGAAGGTCCCCCGGGGCCTTCAGGGGTTTAATGGGAAACCGCCGGTCGAGGTCGCGGAGACGCCGCGGGCTTATTTGGTGCCGAAAGCGGGGGACTTTTTTGTCTCCCGAATCCGTGAAAGGAGGTAAACCCGAAAAAGCATGGACAAATCAAAGAAGAAACTGGTGCTGTCCGAACTGGAGACGACCATCGCCGAGTCGACGGCCATTTTCGTGACGGACTTCAAGGGTCTCCCGGTGGGGACTTTGAATCAGTTGAGGCAGAAAGTCCGAAACGCCAAGGGCACCCTGAGGGTCACCAAAAACACCCTCGCCCGGCTGGCTCTCGGGGAAGGAAAGTCCAAGGCCATCAAATCCCGTCTTTCGGGAAACAACGCCCTGGCCTTCACCAAGGAAGACCCCGTGAGTTTGGCCAAGGCCCTGGTGGAGTTCGCGAAAGAGGAAAGCCGCTTCGTCTTGAAGGGCGGCGTTCTCGGTTCCGGGCTTCTGGAACCCGGGGACATCAAAACCCTTTCCTCCCTGCCCTCGAAGGAAGCGCTGGTGGGCTCTTTCCTTGGCACCCTGAACGCCGTGCCCGGCTCTTTCGTGAGAGTCTTGGCGGGCGTTCCCCAAAAATTCCTGCGTCTCCTGACGGCCGTGGGGGAACAAAAGTCAAAGGAAGCGGCCTGAGCGTCCCAAGCGTCCGGAGCGTCCGGAACGCTTTTAACGCCCCCGCCCCGACCCCCCCTCGCGTCGTCGCGACCGAAAAAACACTGTGAGCGCCCCCCCGGGGCGCCGGAGGACATCAAACAAAATGGCAGTAACCAAAGAAGAAGTAATAGAGTATTTGAAGGGCATCACGGTAATCGAGCTCGCGGGTCTCGTGAAAGAGCTCGAGGAGATTTTCGGCGTCTCCGCCGCCGCCCCCGTCGCGATCGCGGCGGTTCCCTCCGGGGACGCGGCCCCCGCGGCCGCCGCCGCCGTCGAGGAGCAGACCGAGTTCACCCTGGTCCTGACCGAGATAGGTCCCCAAAAGATCCAGGTCATCAAGGAGGTCCGCCTGATCGTTCCCAGTCTGGGTCTCAAGGAGGCCAAGGACCTGGTCGAGGGAGCCCCCCAGACCGTGAAGGAGGGCCTGACAAAGGAAGAGGCCGAAAAGTTCAAGAAGAAGCTGGAAGAGCTGGGGGCCAAGGCCGAGATAAAATAGGGTTCCCCTTTCTTCCCTTTGACGTTCGCGGTTTCGATCTTTTCGGTTTTCGAACCGGTTTTTCGGCATTTTTTTCCGAGGCCATGGTTTTGGCGAAAAATTGTCTTTGATTCCGTCACCGGCTCTCCGCCCGGGGGCCCGTCCCCCGGGGGGAAAGTCCCGCCGCCCCCGAATTGGCGGTTTTTGGCTCGGGCGCTCTTCGCCCGGGCGCTCTTTGCCCGGGAGCTCTTGACCCCGGGGTCCGACATCGGGGTCCTTTCCCCGTTCGAGAAAAAGGCTTTTTCCGAAAAACGAAAACAATTTTTTTGGGAAAAACGGCCGTCCCGGGGCGACGCCGGGGAAAGGGCCGGAGGAAAGGGCCGGAGGAAAGGACAAGAGGAAAGGGCGAGAGGAAAGGACAAGAGGATTGAAGCGAAAGTGAAAAAACCACCGACGGCCGGGAGGGGGGATCGCCCCCCGAAAAAAATCCGGTCGTTCCCGCCCCTGTTCCGAATCGGCCCCGCGGGGGCGCCCCCCATCGGGGGATCCCGCGGCGGGGGAAAAGGAAGGCCATGATCCGCACGATCTTAATCCAGGGAATGAGTTTCGGTTTGATCTTCGCGATCGAAGGCAATTGACTTTTGTTTTCACCAAAAAATAATCCCCGGGGCCCCCAAAACGGCATGAAAAGACGCCGTTTTCGGGGCGTGGGGTTTTTTTTACTTATGAGCGCTCTTCGGGAAGGACCCCCCTTTCCGCCTCGGAGGACACGATGACATTAACCTTGAGTCGACCGCGCATACGCAAAAATTTCGGCAAGTCCGAAAAGGTCACGGAGATGCCGAATCTCATCGACATCCAACGCAATTCCTACGAGAGGTTTCTCCAGAAGGACATCCCCCCGGAAGAGAGGAAGAACCGCGGCCTGCAGGCCGTCTTCAACAGCGTCTTCCCCATCGACGACTATCAGGGAAACGCGAGGCTGGTGTTCAAGGGGTACTCCTTCGAGCCGGTCAAGTACGAAATCGACGAGTGCATCGCCAAGGGCATGAACTACGAAGCCCCCGTGAAGATCAAGGTGGGCCTCGAGATATACCACCAGAGCCTCAAGAACGAGGCCCAGGCCGGGACGGGGAAGGACCCGAGGTCCGGGCAGAAACCCTCGGAGGCCAGCGAAAGCGAGATCTACTTCGGGACCATCCCCCTCATGACCGAGAAGGGCACCTTCATAATAAACGGGTCCGAGAGGGTCATAGTCTCCCAGCTCCACCGCTCCCCGGGGATCTTTTTCGACCACGACCGGGGCAAGACCCACGCCTCGGGGAAGGTCCTTTACAGCGCGAGGATAATACCCGCCAGGGGTTCCTGGCTGGACTTGGAGTTCGACGCCAAGGACCGGATCATAGCCCGGATCGACAGGCACCGGAAGTTCCCGGTGACCCTGCTCCTGAAGGCCTTGGGTTACACGGCCCGGGAGCTCCTGGACTTTTTCCACGAGAGGGAGCACCTCGTCTACGACGACCTCGGACGGGCCCGGAGGAGGGTCCCCGCGCCGGAATATCTCATCGGGATGACCCCCGGGGTCCCCGTGGAAAACCCCGCCCCCGGGGCCGGCCCCCGGGACGGGGTCCTCGTGAAAAAGGACGAGGTCATCAGGGCCGAGCACGTGTCGAGGCTCAGGAGGGCGGGGATCCTGGAAATCCCCTGCGACGAGAACGAATTTTTGGGGAAATACGCGGCCGAGGACATCTTCGACAAGAACACCGGGGAGGTCTTCCTGTCCCTGAACGAGCCCCTGACCCCGGAGGCCCTGGACCTCATGAAAAAGGCGGGCCTCAGGGAGATCCCCTTTCTTCTGATAGACACCTTGAACGCCCCCAAGAACAAGAGGATCTCCTCGGCCCTGAGGGACACCCTGGCCGAGGACGTGGTCATGACGAGGGAGGAGGCGGTGAGCGAGATCTTCAGGAAGAACAGGCCCAGTTCCCCCCTGAACCCGGAATCGGTCAAGCTCTATTTCAACAACCTCTTTTTCAACCCCGAGCACTACGACCTTTCGAGCGTGGGGAGGCTCAAACTGGACGAAAAGCTCCGCGAGGGAAAAAATCTCAGGCTCCCCCGGGTCACGGTCCCCGCGAGTCCCAACGTCCTCACGCCCGAGGACATCCTGGTTTCGGTGAAGGAACTCATGAAGATCAAGGACTCCGAGGGCCAGGTGGACGACATAGACCATTTGGGGAACCGCAGGGTCAGGGCCGTGGGGGAACTCCTCGAGAACCAGTACCGCATAGGCCTCGTGCGCATGGACAAGTCCATCAGGGAGCGCATGACCATGAATTCCGAGCTCTCGGACCTGAACCCCCACGACCTCATCAATTCCAAACCGGTCGCGGCCGTGGTGAAGGAGTTCTTCGGGACCTCCCAGCTCTCCCAGTTCATGGACCAGAACAATCCCCTGGCCGAGGTCACCCACAAGAGGAGGCTCTCCGCCCTGGGGCCCGGGGGACTCACGAGGGAGCGGGCCGGCTACGAGGTCCGGGACGTGCACCCCACCCACTACGGGAGGATCTGCCCCATAGAGACCCCCGAGGGCCCGAACATCGGGCTCATAGTCTCCCTCGCGACCTACGCGAGGGTGAACGAACACGGCTTCATCGAGACCCCCTACAGGGAGGTGACGGACGGAAAGCCGACCGACAAGGTCGAGTTTCTCACCGCGGTGAAGGAAGCCGGGAAGGCCGTGGCCCAGGCGAACGTGCCTCTCGACAAAAACGGGGAGTTCCTGGACGAGGAGATAAGCTGCCACCTGGACGGAAACTACGTCATCAAGACCAAAAACGAGATCTCCCACATGGACGTCTCCCCCAACCAGCTGGTCTCCGTGGCCTCGGCCCTGATTCCCTTCCTCGAGCACGACGACGCGAACAGGGCCCTCATGGGAAGCAACATGCAGCGCCAGGCCGTGCCCCTTCTCCGCACCGACGCCCCCCTCGTGGGGACGGGGATCGAGAAGGTGGTCGCGGAGGACTCGGGAGTCACGGTCCTCGCGCGCCACGACGGGGTGGTGGAGGACGCGGACGCCTCCCGGGTCGTCATGCGCTACACGGACCCCCTGGCCGGGCTCGAGGGGAAATGGGTCCAGACCTACAAGCTCAACAAGTTCCAGAGGTCCAACCATTCCACCTGCTTCAACCAGCGCCCCATAGTCAAGACCGGGGACGCGGTGAAAAAGGGGCAAGTTTTGGCCGACGGGGCCTCCACGGAGATGGGGGAACTGGCCCTGGGCAGGAACGTCATGGTGGCCTTCATGACCTGGGGCGGGTACAACTTCGAGGATTCCATCCTCGTCTCCGAACGCCTGGTCCGGGAGGACGTCTTCACCTCGGTCCACATCGAGGTCCACGAGGTGGTCGCGAGGGACACCAAGCTCGGTCCCGAGGAGATCACCAAGGACATCCCCAACCTCGGGGACGAGTCCTTCGCCCAGCTGGACGCCTCGGGGATAGTGAGAATAGGGGCCTACGTCAAGCACGACGACATCCTGGTCGGGAGGATCACCCCCAAGGGCGAGACCCAGCTCTCCCCCGAGGAGAAGCTCCTCCGGGCCATCTTCGGGGAAAAGGCCTCGGAGTCCAAGGACACCTCCTACAGGCTCCCCCCGGGGGCGGAGGGCATAGTCATAGACGCGAGGGTCTTCTACAGGAAGGGCGAGGAGAAGTGTTCCAGGTCCCTCGAGATCGAGAACGCCGAGCTCGCGAGGCTGGAAAAGGACCTCGAGGACGAGAAGAACATCATCAGGAAGAACTACCAGATTAAGACGAACGAGCTCATAGGCGGCATGACCCTCGCCCGCGACCACCCCGACGGGAAGCTGGGGCTTTCGAAGGACTCCGTCGTCACGGAAGAGGTCATAAACCGCCGCGACCCCAACGTCTGGGCCGGGATGACCTTCAACGAGGACAAGGCCGGGGCGGTCAGGGACTCCGTGGCCAAACTCTTGCTCGACTACAACGGGCAGGTGAGCGTTTTGGCGGAGAACCTGGAGCGCAAGAAGGGGAAGATCCACAAGGGCGACGAGCTCCCCCCGGGCGTCAGACAGACGGTCAAGGTCTTCGTGGCCACCAAGAGGAAGCTCTCCGTGGGCGACAAGATGTGCGGCCGCCACGGGAACAAGGGCGTGGTCTCGAGGGTCCTGCCCGAGGAGGACATGCCCTTCTTCGAGGACGGCACCCCCGTGGACCTCGTGGTGAACCCCCTGGGCGTCCCCAGCCGCATGAACGTGGGCCAGATACTCGAAACCCACCTGGGCTGGGCCTCCCACGAGCTGGGAAAACAGATGGGAAAACTCCTGGACGAGGGAAACCTCGCGGCCCTGCGCGCCAAACTGGAAAGGGTTTTGGGGGAGCGGGACTACGGGGAATTCTGCGGCGACCTCGACGACGGGTCGCTCGCGGAACTCGCCAAGCGCTCCCGGGACGGCCTCCACGTGGCCACGCCCGTCTTCGACGGGGCGAGCGAGGAGGAGATCCGCCACTTCCTGAGCGAGGCCGGGCTTCCCGTGACGGGGCAGACGAGGCTCCGGGACGGCCGCACGGGCGAATGCTTCGAAAACGAGGTGACCGTGGGAATCATGTACATGCTGAAGCTCCACCATCTCGTGGACGACAAGATCCACGCCCGTTCCATAGGCCCCTACTCCCTCGTGACCCAGCAGCCCCTGGGCGGGAAGGCCCAGTTCGGGGGACAGCGCCTGGGCGAGATGGAGGTCTGGGCCATGGAGGCCTACGGGGCCGCCTATTCCCTCCAGGAATTCCTGACCGTCAAGAGCGACGACGTGACGGGCAGGACCCGCATGTACGAGAAGATCGTCAAGGGCGACGACACCCTGGAGGCGGGACTTCCCGAGAGTTTCAACGTCCTCGTCATGGAACTCCGGAGCCTCGCCCAAAACGTCGAGCTCAAGGAAGAAGAGCCGGACAGGCTCCCGGGTCCCGGCGACCTGTAATCCCGGTTCCCCCGAAAAAAAGCGGGGCCCAACCCCCCCTTGGCGCTTCGCCCGAGGCGAAGCG
>JAITKT010000272.1 GCA_031278225.1 Deltaproteobacteria bacterium | reverse complement strand
TCCCGGACGGGGGGCCCGGGCCGCCCCCCCCTTTTTTCGGGCCTTTTTTTCCCCCATTCATTCCGGCCTCCCCGCGCGCCCGCCGGGACGCCGCCTTTCCGGATTCGTCACGATGCTTTCCGCCGACATAAGACAAACCTTTCTCTCGTATTTCGAATCCAAGGGACACAGGAGGGTGCCCTCCAGCTCCCTCGTGCCCGAGGACGACCCCAGCCTGCTCTTCGTGAACGCCGGGATGGTCCAGTTCAAGAGGACCTTCACGGGGGAGGAGAAACGGGACTACAAAAGAGCCACCACGGCCCAGAAGTGCGTCCGGGCGGGGGGAAAACACAATGACCTCGAAAACGTGGGGCACACCGCGAGGCATCACACCTTCTTCGAGATGATGGGGAATTTTTCCTTCGGAGACTATTTCAAGAAAGACGCCGCCCTCTTCGCGTGGGAGCTTCTGACCGAAAAGTTCGGGCTCCCCGGGGACAAGCTCCACGCGACGGTCTATCTCGACGACGACGAGGCCCAGGACATCTGGGAGAGGGAGATAGGGCTCCCCCCGGAAAGAATCAAGAGACTCGGGGAAAAGGACAATTTCTGGGTCATGGGGGACACGGGACCCTGCGGACCCTGCAGCGAGATCTTAATCGACCAGGGGCCGGAAACGGGCTGCGGAAAGCCCGACTGCGGGCCCGGCTGCGACTGCGACCGCTATCTCGAGATCTGGAACCTCGTCTTCATGCAGTTCGAAAGGGGAACCGACGGGATCCTGACGCCCCTCCCGAGGCCCTCCATAGACACGGGTCTGGGGCTCGAAAGGCTCGCCGCCGTCACCCAGGGGGTTTTGAACAACTACGAGTCCGACGTCTTCAGGCCCCTTTTGGACCGGATATCCGACCTTTAGGGGGTGCCCTACGTCCCGGGCGCGAAGGCCGACTCGCCCGCGGGTTTGGCAAACGTTTCCCTCCGGGTCATAGCCGACCACGCTAGGGCCGCGACCTTCCTCACCGCGGACGGGGTGAGGCCGGAAAACCTCGGGAGGGGCTACGTGCTCCGGAGGATCTTCAGGCGGGCCGTCCGCCACGGAAGAAAGATCGGCCTCAAAAAACCCTTCATGGCGGAAATGGTCGCGGCGGTGGTCCGGAACATCGGGGACGCCTACCCGGAACTCCGGGGCGCCGAATCCTACGTGAAAACCATTTTGAACGCCGAGGAGGAACGCTTCGGGGAAACCCTCGAGGGGGGCCTGAAACTTCTGACGGAGGCCATGGAGGAGATCGAGGTCAAAAACGCTGACCTTCGCGACCGGGTCCTTCCGGGGTCTTTGGTCTTCAAGCTCTACGACACCTTCGGTTTTCCCGTCGACCTCTCCGCGGACGTCGCGAGGGAACGGGGTTTCGCGATTGACGTCCCCGGCTTCGACGCGGCCATGGAGGAACAGAAGGCCAAGGGGAGGGCCGCCTGGAAGGGGGACCGGGACGGGGCGGGACTTCCCCCGGCGGTCGCGAAACTCGCGGCCGAGGGTTTCAAGACGGGCTTTCTCGGGCACCGGACCCTCGAGGCCGGGGCAACGCCGGCCCTGGTCCTGGAAAATTCGGTCGAGCTCAACGGGGTCCGGGAGGCCGGGGAATCGGGCCGCGCCCTGACCCTCGTCTTTCCCGAAACCCCCTTCTACGCCGCGGCCGGGGGCCAGGAGACGGACTCGGGGACCATCCTCTTTCCCGGGGGAAAGGTGAGGGTGGACGAGGTCCAAAAAGCCCCGGGCACCGGGATCTTCCTCCATTCCGGGGTCCTGGTCGAAGGAAAGATTGACCCCGGGACCCCCGCCACCCTCAGGGTGGACCGGGAGAGAAGAAAGAAGACCGCCGCCAACCACAGCGCCACCCACCTCCTCCACAAGGCCCTCCGGACGGTTTTGGGCGACACGGCCCGCCAGGCGGGGTCCCTCGTCTCGAGCGAAAGGCTGAGATTCGATTTCACCCACTTCGCGGCTTTGACCCGGGAGGAAATCGAAAAGATCGAGGACCTCGTGAACGCCGACGTGAGGGCCGACCACCCGGTCGAAACCGTCGAGATGCCGGTCGAGGAAGCCGTGAGGAGCGGGGCCATGGCCCTCTTCGAGGAGCGCTACGGGGAAAGCGTGCGCGTCGTCTCGATGGGGGATTCCCGGGAACTCTGCGGTGGCACCCACGTCGAAAGGACCGGGGAAATCGGTCTCTTTCTCCTCACCTCCGAGGGCGCGGTTTCCGGCGGGGTGAGAAGGATCGAGGGCCTCACGGGCGAGGCGGCCCTGGCCAGGGTGAGGGAGGACGGGAAGGTCCTGAGGGACCTCTCGGGTTTTTTGAAGGCCCGCCCGGACGAGCTCAGGGAGAGGATCGAAAAACTCCGGGGGCGGATCCGGGAACTCGAACGGTCAAAGGAAAAAAAACCCGACGGGGGTCTCCCCGACCCCGGGCTCCTCGCCTCCGGCGCGGTCCAAAAAAACGGGATCAAATTTTTGGCCGCGAAGGTTCCGGCCTCCTCCCCCGGGGAGCTCCGGGAAACGGCCGACCTCTTGAGGGACAAACTCGGGGACTCGGGGGTGATGGCCCTGGCTTCGGAAAACGAAGGGAAAGCCCTCCTCCTCGTGGCCGTGGGGAAGGCCCTCGCGGGCAAACACAAGGCCGGGACCATAATCCGGGAGATGGCCGCCGCCGTGGGCGGAAAGGGCGGGGGCAGGGACGACCTGGCCCAGGCCGGGGGCCCTTTGGTCCAAAACACGGACGAGGCTTTGAAACTCGCGAGGACCCTGGTCCTGGGGGAGGACCGGGAACCGCGATAGATTTTCGACCGGGGACGCGTTTCCCCGAAACGTCCGCGCGCGAGCCCCCGACGGGGTCCGGCGCCAAACATAAGAGCCGCTCCCCGCGCTTCGGGGGACATTCGGACGGTTTTTCATGAAAATTCTTTTGGTCGGTTCCGGGGGCAGGGAACACGCCCTCGGGTGGAAACTCAAACAAAATCCCGAAACGGTCCTGCACTCCGCCCCGGGGAGTCCGGCCCTGAAACGCCTGGGCGAAATCCATCCCGTCGGGGTCGACAACCTCGAGGGCCTGAGGGACCTCGCCCGAACCCTTGACCCCGACCTCGTCATCATAGGTCCCGAACTCCCCCTGGTCATGGGTCTCGCGGACATCCTAAGGGAGGAGAAGTTCAACGTCTTCGGACCCTCGAGGGACGCGGCGAGACTCGAGGGCTCCAAGGTCTTCGCCAAGGACTTCATGGTCCGCCACGGTCTTCCCACGGCCAACTACGCCGTCTTCTACGACGAGTCGGAGGCCAAAAGTTACCTCGACAAGACCTCCTACCCCGCGGTCCTCAAGGCCGACGGCCTCGCGGGGGGAAAGGGGGTCATAGTCTGCGGGGGGAGGGCCGCGGCCATGAACGCCCTGGACACCCTGAGGGCCACCGGGGCGGGCAAGAGGATCATAGTCGAGGAGTTTCTGGCGGGGGAGGAAATATCCTTTCTCGCGGTCACGGACGGGAAGACCGTGCTCCCCCTCCCCTCTTCCCAGGACCACAAGACCATTTCGGACGGGGACAAGGGCCCCAACACCGGGGGCATGGGGGCCTACTCCCCCGCCCCCCTCGCGAACGATTTTCTGAAAAACCATGTCATGGAAACCATCATGAAACCCGCGATCGAAGGCATGGCCGCCGAGGGCAACCCCTTCGTGGGGGTGTTGTACGCGGGACTCATGGTGACCCTCGCGGGTCCGAGGCTGTTGGAATTCAACGCCCGTTTCGGGGACCCGGAAACCCAGGCCATTCTCCCCTTAATCGAATCCGACCTCGCGGAAACCCTGCTCGCCGCCGCCTCGAAAACCCTTCCCGACAGGGAGCTCGCGATTTCCCCCAAAAGCTGCGTCTGCGTGGTGATGAGCTCCGAGGGCTACCCCGGTCCCCACCGCCTGGACGACCCCATAACCGGTCTCGACGCCGCGAACGCCCTTCCCGACACCGTGGTCTTCGAGGCCGGGGTCGCGGAGCGGGACGGAATCCCCGTGACCGCGGGAGGCCGGGTCCTGGGCGTGACCGCTACCGGCGCGACCCTCAAGGACGCCGTGGACAGGGCCTACGAGGCCGCGAAACTCGTCGATTTCAAGGGGGCCCACTACCGCCGCGACATAGCCGCCAAGGCCTTCAAGGTCAATCCCCTCTCGGGGTGAATCGGACGCGGCGGCCCGATTGCGTAACCCCCACCGGAACCGGCTCCCCCGAACGACCGAAAAAAATTACCGAGACGCGAAGCGGGACGGACCCGGAAAAAAGGTCCGCCCCGCTTTTTCGTTTTGTTTTTCCTTTACCCCCGGTCGAAATCCCCGTGCGGCGGAAAATCCGGGGTCAGCGCGGAAAGAACGTCGGGACGGACAAAACCAGGGGGACGTCGCGCCCGGACGGACGGCCTCGCTCGTTTCGGAAGCGTCGGGGACGGGGACGCTCACCGCGGGCCCGGGGTCCGGCGAAGCCTTCCGAGGACTCGGGGAGCCCAAGACCCCGG
>JAITKT010000271.1 GCA_031278225.1 Deltaproteobacteria bacterium | reverse complement strand
CCGACACCAAGACCCCCGCCAGGGTGGCGGCCGCCTCCTTGGCCCTGGGAATCGCGCTCGCCCTTCTTCTCATGGGACCCCTGAAACACGTCGGGCTCGCCCTGGCCAGCTCCTCGGCCAGCTTCGTCAATTTCGTCTGGCTCATGGTCCTTCTCAAAAAGAGAGGGGTCTTGGGGAAGATGTCCTTCGCGAAAGTCTTTTTGCCCTCGGCCGCCCTCGCCCTGGCCATGGGGGCCGCCCTGTGGCCGCTCTACCGGGGAGAGTTTTTCCGGGGCTTCGGAAACGCCTTTCTGGTCCTGGCGGGCCTGGTTTCGGGGCCGGTCGTCTACTTTTCTCTGGCCGCGCTGTTCGGGTCTCCCAACGTCAAACCGCTTAAGGACGCCGTTTTGAGAATTTCAAACAAATTCAAAAGGAAGAAAAAAACCTGACCGGACATTTTGAAACAAAAAGAGTATGATGATTTCGCGACGCGAAAATGTCACTTTTGAATTTTCCACTCTTTCCGAATAACGTTCGTTCGTCCGAACAACACCTTCCGACGCCCCCCGACTCCCCGGGCGTTTCGTGAAAATCTTCCGCCCCGAGGCCCGTTCCGCGGCCAAAACAATCCGTTGACTTTCGCGAATCCGATCACCCGGAAAACCGCCGCCCGAGGCGTTTCCGCGCCGACGCGTCGGAAAACCGAGGGACCGCGAATCGTCCCCGAATCGGAAACCGGCGTCCGTCGAGGCTTCGCCACCCGCGAAAACAAGCGACGGAATCAATAAAATAAATTTAACCCCGACTTGGAGGGATGAAAAAATCATCCCCGAAAAACAAAAAAAACGGCCGCGAACAGCGTGGCGCGGCCATGAAATTTATCCCCGGAGCATCGCATGTCAATCGCGCGAGACCATCGGAATGAAATAAACGGACTGTTGGACGAAATTCATTACTATCAAATACATTATCCGCTCGTTTTGGCCAACGTCCGCACGTCCCCCGAGGTTCCGATCGAAGTGTCGACCGTCATTTTTCGGACCCAGGTCGATTGGATGGACGCGTACAAGGCCGCGCCCGAGAAATGGGAGATAACCCCGGATTTGAAGACCGGGGAGGAAGCCTTGGACTTCCTTTTGGACCTGGAGACGGATTACCGCAACGCGGTGATCCTGTCGAGAGCGGGCTGCAAGTCAATCGAACTGGCGGACTCCTTGCGCGACTGGGCGGCCTCCCTCGACGGAGAACCGACCCTTCGGGAAGTCTTGGAGCGCCTTGGTTTCGGGCTCAAGACCAGAGCTGACGTTCTGGAACACATGAGAAAACGCGCCGTCTGAAATTTTTTAGCCTTTTCGAAGCGTTCGGGAAAAAGGCCCGGGAACGACGGCTTTGCCGCGTTTCCGAGCCTTTTTTTCGTGTTTCCCCGACGCCGGCGAAACGGTGGACCGCTTGGCGGAAACCCGACAAAGCGGCCGCGGTCAGTCCTTTTTCTCGACGGACCTCATGGCCTCGATGGTTTGGCCAATGAGGTCGTCCAACTCCCAACCGAGCATCTCCGCCCCGCGTTTGATGACGTCCCTGGAGCAGCCGGCGGCGAAGTTCAAGGTCTTGAACTTCTTTTTCACGCTCTTGACCTCAAGGTCCTGAACGCTTTTGGAAGGGCGCATGATGGCCGCGGCCCAAATGAGACCGGTCAACTCGTCGGTGGCGTAGAGGACCTTTTCCATGAGATGCTCCGGGGCCACGTCCACCGTCAAACCGTAACCGTGGCTGACGACGGAACGGATGACGTCCTCACCCACCCCGCCCTCCCTCAAGAGCTCGGGAGCTTTCAGGCAGTGAGATTCCGGATAGAGCTCGAAGTCTATGTCGTGGAGCAAGCCCACCACGCCCCAGTAATCGCGCTCGTCTTGAAATCCGAGCTTGTCGCTGAACCATTTCATGACACCTTCCACGGTCTCCGCGTGCTGGAGATGGAAGGGCTCCTTGTTGTACTTGGTCAGGAGTTCCCACGCTTTGTCCCGGCTTATGGTTTCCAATTCGAATGCCTCCCGCGGATCGGATGATATCGGATAATGTTGTTCGCGACGAAAAGCGACCGAAAGCGGTTTTCGACGGTCATTGGGTCCGCGGAACGATTTCGTCCGTGATGTCCCTGGACACGGACATGTACGTCACCAAAGCGGAGTAATCCCACGCGCCCTTTTTGTTCAAAACGCCCATGCTGACCGTGACGTAGGCGACGGAGGAGGTCGGCAAAGAATAAATTTCCAGTTTGAAGGTGTGATCGCAGGTGGCGAGAAGAATGGGCGCGTCGAGAAAATAGCTCAGATCGCCTTCGGCGATTTTATTCACCACCTTCGCGTGCTCCTGGGGATCGTCGGGCGCGACGAATTCGTTGTTTTTGTACTTGGCCTTCTTGTACCAGGCGTTGGTTTCCTCGGAAAAAGGATCCATCGCCTTCGTGAAGGAGAACAGCCAAACGGAAATCGCGTAAATCAAAAATTCGACACCCCAAATGATGGTCAGAAAGGGACCGTTCACCAACGTTTTGGCTTTTCCCAAGGTCCAGACACCTTGTTTGTTCACCTCGACGGCAAAATCCCAAGCATACGTCGGATGGAGAATGAAATTCAAAATGAAATCGGGAGCCAACGCGCTCCCGATATCGCCAATATCCCTGCTCACGAACGGATTCGCGACCAAAGACAACCACACGCACCAATGAACGTAATATCCCACCAAAGCCCCGACGAGGGCCAAAAGACCCACCGCGAACGGAAACCTGGCCTTCGTCGCCTTGATCACGATACCGGCCAAGATCGCCGAAACGAAGGCCCAGCCGAAGCAGATTAACGCGTTGATGTAGACGATGGGGCAATACCAAATGCCCAACGCGTATATCACGGCGAAGATCGAAGTCAGGACGGCGAAAGAGACGGGAATCCCAATCAAAGCGGCAAGCGGGAGTTTGTTGGTTGATTTGTAAAATTGAGCCATGGGCGGCACCCCTTGTTTGAAGCGACGATAAGATCGCCTGTGATTTTTATTTTGATTTTGGAGTCGATTGCGTCCGCGCGAAGATAAAGAGACGACGCGATTGAAATCCTCGAATCGCGCGCCCGATTTCGATTAACTTGTCGCCAATTCCAATAACCGTCGCGAATTGTGCCATAAAACGCGGCAAAAGACAAGATGGCGTCGGAAACGCGACCGAAGGCGGGAAAATCAACGAACGACGGACCCGCCGCGGTGTTTCCGATTTCGGGGATTGATTTCGGTTTTCGGGAGCGTCGCGGCGGCGTCCTTGGAGTCGCGACCGGCCCCTTGAATACCCACGCGTCGCGAAGCCGGACAAAGCGCCGCGACGCGACAAGCGGAAAACGGAAAAAATCCGTTTCCGATTGTCATCGCGTCCTTTGAACTATCCTGTCCGCCAGATCCCCGGAAACGGCCATTTTCGTGACCAAATCGGCGTACTGCCTGGTTTCGCTTTTCTTTTTGCCCTGAACGGCTCCCTTGACCGTGGCGTAAGCGACGGGGGATGACGGCAAAGAAAATATTTCAAGACTGAAGGCGTTCTCGCTCTTGTCGGTAACCAAAGGCGCCTCGAGGAAATAGCCCAAATCCCCGTTCATGATGTTTCGCGCGACCGCCCGGTTCTCTTCGGGATCGTCGGGAGCTTTGAATTCGTTGTTTTTGAAGAGGGTCTTATCGAACCAACGGTTGCCCGCCTCGGAAAAAGGCTCTCCCGCCGTCGAGCAGGCGTAAACCAAAGTGGTTATCGCGTAAATCAAGATCTCGATGCCCCAAACGACGGTCAAAAAGGTTCCGTTCACCAACGTCTTCCCTTTTCCCAAGGCCCAAAGACCTCTTTCATGTATCGCGACGACAAAATCCCGGGAATCAGCGGGATTCAGAAAAAAATTCAGGAATGCTTCGGGGTCCAACGAAATTTTGAGACCGCTCAAACTTCTGGAACCCACATCGATCGACTTTATGACGAAAGTCAACCAGACGCACCAATGAACGTAATATCCGACCAAAGCCCCGACCAAGGCCAAAAGACCCACCGCGAACGGAAATCGTCCGTTCGTGGCCTTGATCGCGCGACCGGCCAAGGCCGCCGTGAGACCGGCCCAAGCGAAGCAGATCAACGCGTTGACGTAGATGATGGGGCAATACCAAATCCCCATCGCGTATATCACTCCCAACACCGAACTCACGACGGCGAAAGCGACGGGTATTGCCACCAAAGCGGAAATCGGAAGTTTGTTGGAGGATTTGTAAAATTCCGGCATGTTCGGCACCCTCTTTAATCGCGACCATTAACGCGTTCTTTTTTATTTTGATTTTGGATTGTGATATTGTTGACCGCTGAAAAAATTGGCGAACCGATTGAAGCCGGTCCCGCGGTTCGTTTCAACCCTCGTCCGCCGGTTTTTAAAATTCCCTCTTCGGCTTTTCTCCTCTTTCGACCCGGGTTCTTCCGATTTCATTACCCGTCGGGGTTTTCCGGCGAGCCGCGAGACGCTTCGGAACGGCGTCGGCGTCCGAGCCTCGTCCATGGGCCCGCGAAGGGACGGAACGGGAAGTCCCCCGCGTCCCGGGAAAGCCCGCCCGGCTCCGACGGGCGGTTTCCGATTGAGGGGGCCGGCGAACGCCGACAAAACGGTTCGAAACGGAAAAGGGAAAAAAGCCGTTTCGATTGTCAGCGCATCCTGCCCATGAGAGCTCGGGTCAGTTTTCCCGGAACTTCGACGTTAACCACCAAAGCCCGGTTGTAATACCTTTGGCCTTTCTTTTTGGTCGTGATGGAAGCCAAGACCGTCGCGTAACCGACGGCCGGGGCCGACGGAAAATTGTATAACGTCAGCTTGAAGCAATTGACTCTCTCGCGGGTGACAAAAGGCGCGTCGAGAAAATAGCGCAAATCCCCGTCCATGATCATCCGCGCGGCTTGATCGCAGTCCTCCAAGAGTTCGGGAGCTTTGAAAATGTCGCGCCGGAATTTGACGGGATGGTACCAACCGTCGTGGACCTCGGAAAAAGGACGTGCCGACAAAAAGTAGCCCGACATGACCGTGAAACAGACATAAACCAAAAACTCCAAGAACCAAAAACAAGTCAACAAGAAACCGCTCGGCACCCATTCGACGATCCACAAGGAACGGACTCCGACTTGTCTTATGTCGAGCACCAAATGGAAAGTTTCCTTCGGATTCAGAATATAACTCAGAACGACCTCCGGACCCGACGGGGTTTCGAGACCGGCCAAACCATCGACTCCCGCCCCGGCGGGTTCAACGACCAAAGTCAACCAAACGCACCAATGAACGTAATATCCCACCAAAACCCCGACGAAGGCGAAAACGGCGACCGCGAGCGGATAGCGGGCTTTTGTCGCTTGAATCACCAAGTACAACAAATACGAAGTCAGAAAAAGCCAGCCCAGGCAGATTATCGGATTGACGAAGAGGGGGCTGTACCAACTCGCCACCGCGTACATTATTCCCGACAGGGAACTCGAGACGGCGAAACCCAAGGGAGCAAGCGTCAATGCCATTAAGGTAAGTTTGTTGGATGGTTTGTAAAATTTTGGCACGCGAGTCACCATTTTCAAATGCGAAGAAACCGTGCGCTTTTTATTTTCGATTCAGGATTCAAAAAACTTTTCCTTTGCGAAAAAAATGACGTCCCGCTTGAAATCACCCGTTTCGGTCCCATTCGCGCGAAGATGTCGTAAACTTCGCCCATCATGGCATAAAACGCGACAAATGGCAACAGGCAATCAAATGACGGCGGCGGGGACGGGCTAGACCATTCGAAGAAGGGGGGAATTCCCATGGCGCGCGCCGTCTTTTTCGGGTTTTTCCCGAATCCCGCCGGTCCCGCTCTTCCTCCCTCCCCGGCGGCCAATGTTTTGAAACGCGCCGACGTATTCCTTTAAGATTTTTCCCTCGCGGGTTTCCGGTTCCGCCGACTTTGTCCCGCGTTCATCCGCTCTTTGGCGAGGATTGGTTCGAGTCGTTTTCCATTTCGGCTTCCCCGCCAAACGCCCGCCAGAACGGAACCGGGAAGTCCCGGGAGTCGCGAAACCGTCCGGGAACTTCTTCCGCGATTGTCGTTCTCTTCGGACGAAACGGTTCGAAACGGAAGAGAGGAAAAAACCGTTTCGATTATCGGCGCATCCTTTCGAGGATTGAATCGGCCAGTTCGCGGGAAACTTCCAAGTTCTTCGCGACGATGAATTTCCGTTCATTGTCGCCTTTTCTTCCGCAGCCCTTGAGGGAAGCCCAGACCGTCGCGTAAGCGACCCGGGACGACGGGAAAACCAACAAATCGAGAATGAAGGAATCCTCGTTCTCATCCGTGACGAAAGGCGTTTCAAGGAAATAGTCCATCATCCCGAGCCGAATCTTCGTAGCGGCCTCGAAGAGCGGCAATATTTCGTCGCCCCAAGATTCGGGAACTTTGAACTTGTTGCGTTTCACGCTGACAATCCGATACCAACCGTTCCCCGCCTCGCAAAAAGGCAGCTCCGCCATCGCTCGGCTCAACTTTCCCGTATGACAAACATAAATTAAAAACTCCGCGGACCAACAACAAGTCAACAAGAAACCGCGCGGCACCCCTTCGCCGAACCACAAGGCCCGAAGTCCCTCTTTTCTTATTTCAAACACCAAGTCCAAAGTTTCCGTCGGATTCAGAAACAACCGCGCGGCGGTACCGACTCGCGACGCTGATTTGAGAAAGGCCAAACCATCGGCTCCCACCCAGGTCGTTTTGATGGCCAAGGCCAACCAGACGCACCAATGAACGTAATATCCCACCAAACCACCCAAGAACGCCAAAATGCCCACCGCGTTCCGATGACGCGCTTTCGTCGCTCTAATCACCTTGAATACGCCAACCGCGGTTATCAGAGACCAGAAGACGCATATTATCGGGATGGCGACGAGCGGGAAAAACCAACTCACCTCAGCGTACATGATTCCCGTCACCGAACTCACGACGACGAAACCGGCGGCGGCTCCCGTCAAAGCCCGGAACGAAAATTTATCGACGTGTTCGTAAAATTTCGGCATGTTCGGCACCATTTTCAATCGCGGCGATAAACGCGCCATGTTGTTGATTATCGGTTCGGGATTCAAAAACTTGACGGCGACGAAAAAATAATAGCGGATTGAAATCCCCGGTTTCGGAACCGTATGCGCGAAATTATTCTTAACGTCGCCCAACATGGCATATGTCGCGACGAATGACGACGGGCAATCGAAGATCGCCGGGGACTCCGAAAACGATTCGATGAACGACGGGAAGTCCCCGGGCGGGATTCATCCTTCTTTCCGTTTGTTCGGCGGGTGGTCGCTTCTTCCGTTTTCTTCCGTTTCCTTACGCTTCCTTCTGCGTCTTCCGTTTCGGTCTTTTTCGGTTTTCGGCTTTGGGAAATCGGTCTTTTCGGCATCCGTTCATGACTTGTTTTGCCTTTCGGGTTTGGCCATCGCTTCGATTATAAAACCGATTGTTTCGCTTTCTTCTCTTCCCGGATCTTAATCTTGTTCGCTTTCTTTTCTTCCCGGAACTTAATCTTGTTCGCTTTCTTCTCTTCCCGGATCTTAATCTTGTTCGCTTTCTTCTCTTCCCGAAGTTTAATCTTGTTCGATTTCTTCTCTTCCCGTGTCTTAATCCGGTTCGCTTTCTTCTCCTCTTTGGTTTCCTTCGGTGACTTTCCGTTTTCTTCCGAAACTCCCGACTCCTTTTCTTTCCTTCTTATCAAAAAAACGCTCAGTTCGTAAAGCCCGCACATGGGAACGGCCATCAGGATCTGGCTTATGACGTCGGGGGGAGTGAGAAAAGCCGCGAGCGTCACGATGATCAAAATGGCGTATTGTCTGAATCTCGCGAGTTTTTTGGAATCGACGAGACCCGCCGCCGCCAAAAACATCAAAAGCAGGGGAAGCTCAAAGGCGCAACCGAAGGCCAGAATCAAGGTCATGACCAAAGAGAGATACTCGTGGATGACGGGCAGAATGGTGACCGTGCCGGCGCCGAAACCGATGAAAAACTTGAAACCCAAAGGGATCGCGACGTAATACGCGAACGCCCCTCCCAGAAGCAACAGCGCGAAGGCCATGCCCGTGAGCTTCGCGACCGACGCCCGTTCCTTTTCGTAAAGCCCCGGGGCGACGAAGGCCCAAACCTGGTAAAGCCAGAAAGGCGAACTCGCGAAAAGTCCGCCCCACAGGGAAATTTTAAGATGAATCAGGAAGGTCTCCGGAAGAGTCGTGGCGATGAGCCCCTGTCCCGGAGGCATGAGCGACACCAAGGGCGCGCTCAAAAAGGCGAGAACGGCCCCTGAAAATTCGTAGGCGAGAAGCACGAACGGGATGACGACGAGAATCCCCTTTATGAGCCTGGATCTCAATTCCGCGAAATGCCCCAGAAAACTCAAGTCTTTTCCGTCACCGTCCGGGACTTCCCCGCTTCGGGAAAAGTCGGAGTCGTCAAAGGAATCCAAGGGTTCGCCATCCTCCCCGGGAACGCCGTTTTTCCGATTGTCGGGTGTTTCCGTCATGGCTCCCCCGATTCCGTCCCCGCGTCTTTTTCCCGAACCTCCCCTTCCCGACCGCCGTCGGCC
>JAITKT010000234.1 GCA_031278225.1 Deltaproteobacteria bacterium | reverse complement strand
TTCCCCATGCGCGGCCATGCGTCCTTACCGGCCGTCTTGTCCGGAATCCCGACCACTCTCGCGCGTTTGTCCCGGGGCATGTTCGGGCCCTCGGCACCGATGCCGGGGACGACATCGCGCCATGGGTCGGAAGTGTCGGCGGCGACTCCACCGACCTCACGGGGAGTGGCGATGGGCTCGGAGCGCGGCTTCCCGCTCCCGCGGGCGTGCCCGGGGGTGTTTGTCCCGGGACGCGTCTCCAACGCCCGGATGTCTTGGCGTACTTTCGCGAAACGGATAAGCGCTTCCGCTTTTCCGGGCGCGCGGGCCCCGGGAAGTCGGCGGAATCGCCTTCCGGGAAGGTTTCGCGGCGTTCGACCATGAAAATCGCGCGCCGCGGAAACTCCCGAATCTTTTCCGTCATCGTGAGGGCAAATCATCCGAAGTCAAATGTCGGCCGCGGGAAAGTACTTTGTGGCGCCAAGCCCGAAATGATTTTCCCCGAAAGTCCTTTTCCTCTCACGGAAGCAGGGTGTAATTGTCGGACCCCACGCCCACGTTCAGGATGGGGAGAATGCGCTCGAGAAGTATCTCGTGGTGGGGGAGCCCGGAGTAACCGAAGGTTCCCCGTATGGCGGCCGCCACGAACTGCGAGGCCTTGTCCATGGCGCTGGGGAGGCTGTCCCCTTGAAGCAAGCTTCCCGTCAGGACGCTCGAGAAAATGTCCCCGGTGCCGTGGTACTGGGTGGGCACGAGAGGTCTTCCGGTCAGCCAATAGCGGCCGTCTTCCGCGTTGTGGGCGGCGACGGTCGAGATCTCGGGGCTGGACTTCAAAGGAAGGCTGGTTATGACGGGCATGGCGGGCCCGAGATCCGAGAGGGCCTTCAACCAATCCTTGACCTCTTCCTCTTCCAAAGCCTCGGGGACGTCCCTTCCGAGCATGAAGGCCGCCTCGGTGATGTTGGGGGTGACGACCTGGGCCTTGCGCGACAGTTTCTTCATCTCCCCCACCATTTCGGGGGGCATGGAGACGTACAATTTTCCGAAGTCGGCCATGACCGGGTCCACCACCACCAGGGTGTCCGGGGTCTTGAAGGCGTCTATGAAATCGGTGACGATGTCCACCTGTTTCACGGACCCCAAAAAACCCGAGTAAATGGCGTCGAACTTCAGGCCGATGCTCTTCCAGTGGTCTATGAACCCCGGCAACTGGTCGGTCAGATCGAAGAGCTTGAAACCCGGGATGGCCGTGTGGGTGGAAAGTATGGCCGTGGGCAGGGGACACACCTCGAAGCCCATGGTGGAAAGAATCGGAATGACCACCGTGAGAGAACATCTCCCGAAACCGGAGAGATCGTGAATCGCGGCCACCCGCGGAAGGGGATTTTTCATGACCGGGGAATACCTCCTTGTGGAACGACGGAATGACGAAACGTCGGGCGTCCGATGGAACGCCCTCGCGATAAAAGGGGAAAAACCCCGAAGGGGTCTCGCGTTAACGCGCGAAACTCCCGAAATAAATGCTGTTCGGGTGTTTTTATTTTAATTGATCCGGTGACTCCGGTGACGCCCGGGGATAAACCGCGGGCCCCGAAAAAATTTCCCCCGTGAAAACCCGCGCACGGGGCGGGGTTTCGCCGGCCCTCCGATTCCCCCAAGGCCCGCGGGGCCCGCGTCGAAGTCCGAAACGGAAGATCCCGAACGACCCGGGGTTTCGCTTTTCGGATTATGAAAATCGTCCCCGCGAACGTCACCGCGCGGAGGAGAAAAACCCTCCGGGACGCGTCCGCTCATCGCGGACAATCGGCCTCGTTTTCCCCGTCCTTCTTTTCCCTCAGAATCAGGCCGCCCAAACCGACCAAACCCAAAAGAATCATGAGACTTCCCGAGAAGATGAACATGACGAAGACGTGGGGAGCGTTTTCGATGGTGAAGGAGGCGTAGATGATCCAAATTCCCGCGGGGGTGAAGAGCAACGCCATGAGGCCGCACATTATGAGTTTGAACATGTTTTTCCTCGGGAACCGGGGTGTCGGACCCGGGACGAAAATTTCAAAACGGTTTTCCGAAAAGGGCCGGATTTCCGGCGTCGCGGGCCCGGGAAACGAAGAAGGCGCGCGGGGGACGCCTCCCGGGGGCCGGCGGGCGAACCGCCATTATAGCAAAAAAGCGGCATCCCCCGCAAAAACCGCGCGCGGACGCGGCCCGGAGCGGAAGGGAACGGAGCGGAACGGCGAGGGGGCCCCCGGCCCGTTTCGTCCGGGCAAAAAAAAACAGGCCGGGCGGACCCCAGCCTGTCTTCGCGCGCGACCGGAAAGTCCGGTCACCGCTCACTCTTCGGTGATCGTGATGGCATTCACTTCACAGGCCTCGACGCAACTTTCGCAGCCCACGCATTCATCGGGGTTGATTGGCACGGCCTTCCCGTCTTTGATCTCGTAAACGTCCACCGGGCAGGCGTCTTTACAGTTTCCGTCTCCGTTGCAGAGACCGGCATCGATTTTTACTACGTAACCCATGTTGATTTCCACCTTTCAGTCGCTGTTGGTGTGTTTTTTAAGGTTTGCCTTCGACAAAAAAGGCCTCCCACCTTAAAGGCCCGCCCCGGGATGAAAAGGGTCGGGGAAGGCCCGGAAAGTTTGTATCTTTATAGACCAAACCGGCCTTTTTGGCAAGGTTTTTTTGACGCTTCGAAAAGCTCCCCGGTCAATGATATCGATGTCCGAGGAACCGGCGGGCCCGCCCGGGGTTGGCCCTTTAATAAATAGACGCGCGAAAAAGGGTTTGGGTTTTGTTTTCGCCCCGGCGGGGCGGGCGGCGGGAGGAGGTTCGGAGGGGAACGGGACGGGTGGGAAAGGCCGCCGAAAAAACCGCGAAATCTCGCCCGGGGCGCGGGAAAAGAAGACAAAAAAAACGGAGGAGGGAACCCCGGGGTTCTCTCCTCCGCGATGATAACGTCGTTTTCAAAGCCGCCCGGGCCGCGAACGGATAACGCCGCAATCGCCCGTCGGCCGGGAAATCAAGGCCGGGGTCAGGCTTCCGCCGCGACCGTCACGGGGTAAACGCTCACTTTTTTGCGATCCGAGCCGTAACGTTCGAATTTCACCGTGCCGTCCACGAGGGCGAAGATGGTGTAGTCGCGTCCGAGGCCGACGTTCGCGCCGGGATGAATCTTGGTTCCGAGTTGGCGCACTATGATGTTTCCGGCGCGCACGAGCTCGCCCCCGTAGCGTTTCACGCCTCTCCTCTTGCCTATGGTGTCGCGGCCGTTGCGGCTGGAACCGCCCGCTTTCTTGTGAGCCATGGGATCTTACCTCCTTGCGGTCGTTCCCGCCTCGCGGGACTTCCGCCTACTCGGCGGGGGAACCGCCCTCTTCCGTTTCTTTCGCGGGGGAAACGCCTTCTTCCTCGTTTTTCTCGAGGGAAACGCCCTCTTCGGCGCTTTTTTCGAGGGAAACGCCCTCGTCCGGGTCTTTGGCCTCGCGGTCGTTTCCGCCGCCGGTCGATATCCCGGTTATCTCAACCACGCTCAGGTCCTGACGGTGGCCTCTGGCCTTGTGGTAACCCGTGCGGCGTTTCTTCTTGAAGACCAGGATCTTCTTTCCCCGGGTCTCCTCCACGATCCTGCCCGTGACCGAAACGCCCGACAAAAACTCGGAACCCGTCTTTATCCCCGTGTCGTCCCTTATGAGAACCACGTTTTTGAAGACGAACGCGTTGTCGTCCGGACCGGCGGATTCCGCGGGAACGAACCCGGGCAGGCGGTTAACCCTTATCTTTTGGCCGACCTCTACTTTGTATTGGCGACCACCCTCTTGAACTATGGCGTACATGAACTCTCTCCTCCGGAGAAAACTTAAGAAGGCGATTTTACTTCAAGGGGAAACGGGTGTCAAGCGTTTCCCGGGACCGGCGCCGGGCCCGAAGAGCGCGAGGATTTTTGGTTTGCTCCAAGGTCGACGGGGGGACGACTCCCCGAAAAACCCGCCGCGGA
>JAITKT010000266.1 GCA_031278225.1 Deltaproteobacteria bacterium | reverse complement strand
GGTGTCGCGGGGGAGGCAAGGGGGGCTCAAGGGGGGCTCAAGGGGGGCGGGAAACTTGACAGACGGAAAACCGGTGCTTATTTTTCTGGCGTCGGGCGAGAAGGAATAAACACGGGGTTCCGACGGGAGAGTTCTCTTTTCGGGCCCTTCGGGCCGAAAGACGGAAGATCCGCGCCATGAACGCGATTGACGGCGACAAAGAAAAAAAGGTCTTCAGGACTTGGCGTCAGAAGAGGATCTTCGACGCGGCCGTCCGGGACTACATACGGACCGGGGAACCGGTGGCCTCCGGGGTTTTGGCCGGGAAGTACCGCCTGGGCCTCTCCCCGGCCTCCGTCAGGAAGGTTTTGCGGGAACTCGAGGACCTGGGGCTTTTCGAGCGGACCCACAGCACCGCGGGGAGGACCCCCACGGCGAAGGGCTTCAAGGTCCACGCCGACGAAGTCCCCCGGTCCGCGAGACCCCCCTTTCCCGTGAGGACCAGGATAAAACGGGAGCTCCGCAGGGAGGATTTTCTCCCGGAGTCCCTCTTCACCCTGTGCTCCAAGGTCCTGACCGACGTCACGAACCACATGGGACTCGTGATGGCCCCGGCCCTCTCTTCCCTCGGGCTCCGGAAGCTCTGCTTCGTGAAGATCGGGCCCGGGAGGTTTCTCTCGGTGATGCTCACCCAAAACGGGACGGTCCAAAACAAGATCTTCCGGACCGGGGAGGACTTCACGAGGGAGGAATTGAACGAGGTGAACGTCTTTCTGGACGAGAGGACCGTTCCCTTCACCCTGGACGAACTCAAGGAAGACATCCTGAAGGACATGGGCGAGAGCAGGAACGAGTTCGAGAGGATCTTCAGGAGGGCCTACGTCTTGACGAGCGAGGTCTTTCAGGCGACCCTCGGCGCCGAAGACGAAGCCGGGGACATCTACGCGGACGACGAGGGCAGGACGAGACTCATCGCGAACGCCGACCCCAGGGACGCCGAGGCCATGAGGGGACTCTTCAGGGCCTTCGAGAACAAAAAGCGGCTCATGGACCTTTTGAACGAGGTCACCTCGGGAGACAGGGTGAGGGTGGTGTTCGGATCCGACGGGGAAGACCCCGGCGGCTTGGCCCTCGTGGCCTCCCCCTACGAAGCCGGCCGCGACGTCCGGGGGGCCGTGGGCGTCATCGGACCCAGGCGCCTCAACTACGGGGAGATAGTCCCGGTCGTGGATTACGCGGCCAAGGTCCTCTCCGAGATGTTTCACGGCTGAGGGGACCTTCGGGGCCCCTTAAGCGCGTCCCGACGGCGGATTTCGGAAAACCGCGCCCGGGGCCCCCGCGCCGGGGCCCCGGGCGCGGAAAAAAAACATCATTCGCGGAGAGAATTTATGGACGAAACGAAAAAAGACGCGCCCGGGGACGGGTCGGGCGGGGAGATCCTCCATCGCCCGGAAGATCCAGCTCAAGACGTCCCCGACCTCGGGGAGGGACCGGAAAAGACTTTGGAGATTTCGATTTCGCCCGAGGGGGACGTCGAGACCGTTTCCGAGGCGGATTGGGAATCCGACGCCAATCCCTACAAGGAGAAGTGGCTCCGGGCCATGGCCGATCGGGAGAACCGCTCCCGTCGGATGGAAAAGGAGCTTTCCGACGTCAGGAAGTATTCCTGCGAAATCGTCCTCAGGGATTTGGTGCCCGTCCTCGAAAACCTTCACCTCGCGCTGAGTTACGCCGATTCCGGCGACCCGGCCGTGAAGGGGCTCGCGGAGGGGGTGTCCATGACCATAAAAGACTGCATGAACAAAATGGGAGACCACGGCTTCAGGGAAGCGGTGGTGAGACCCGGGGACCCCTTTGACCCCAATTTTCAGGAGGCCGTGGGGCAGGAACCCTCCTCGGAGTTTCCCGACGGCAGGGTGACCCGGGTTTTGTCGAGGGGCTATCTTTTCCACGACAGGCTCCTCAGGCCCGCGAAGGTCATGCTCGCGAAAAACGGGCAGGATTCCCCCCCGGGGGACGGGACCGCCCCCCGCTGACCTCCCCCCGGTCCGCCGGCCCCCCTCGCGGGGCGGGGACGCGAAGAGTTTTAACCCGGTTCGGGCCGGAACGCGTCGATTCATTTCGATTGAGTTCGATTGATTTCGATTGAGTTCGATTGATTTCGTTTGATTTCGATTGAGTTCGATTGATTTCGATTGGATTCGACGGGTCGCGGCGCGACGGGATTTCGCGAGATTCAAATCGGCTTCTCCCCTTGTGGGAAGGCCTCGAAAATACACACGAAGTTTTTTTCGTTTCAGGAGGAATTTATGGCGAACGTGATAGGAATCGATTTGGGGACCACGAACTCGTGCGTGGCTTTCATGGACGGGGGAGAACCCAAGGTAATCGCCAACGCCGAGGGCAACAGGACCACGCCCTCGGTCGTGGCGTTCACGGACTCCGGGGAGAGGCTGGTGGGGCAGATAGCCAAACGCCAGGCCGTCAGCAACCCGGAGGCGACGATTTACGCGGTGAAGAGACTCATAGGAAGGAAGTTCGATTCGCCCGAGGTCAGGAAAGACCTGGAGGTCGTGCCCTACAAGGTGGTGAACGGTTCGGGGAACGACGCCGCGGTGGAGGTCCGGGGGAAGGTCTACAGCCCGGCCGAGATCTCGGCCATGATTTTGACCAAGATGAAACAGACCGCGGAGAGTTTTCTGGGACAGACCGTGACCGAGGCGGTCATAACGGTTCCGGCCTATTTCAACGACTCCCAGCGCCAGGCCACCAAGGACGCGGGACGCATAGCGGGCCTGGACGTCCTCCGCATAGTGAACGAGCCGACCGCGGCGGCCCTCGCCTACGGGCTCGACAAGAAGAAGAAGGAGCAGAAGATAGCCGTCTTTGACCTCGGCGGCGGCACCTTCGACATCTCCATTCTGGAGATTGCCGACGGGGTCTTCGAGGTCAAGAGCACCAACGGGGACACCTTCCTGGGGGGCGAGGACTTCGACAAGAAGATCATCGACTGGATGGTGGACGAGTTCAGGAAGGAGAGCGGGATAGACCTCAAGGACGACAAGATGGCCCTCCAGAGGCTCAAGGAGGCCGCGGAAAGGGCCAAGATGGAACTTTCCAGCAGCATGGAAACCGACGTGAACCTGCCCTTCATAACCGCGGACGCCTCGGGACCCAAGCACCTGAACCTCAAGCTCACCCGCTCCAAACTGGAGTACCTCGTGGGGGATTTGGTCGAACGCGTCGTGGGGCCCTGCGAGATCGCCCTGAAAGACGCGGGGCTTTCCCCGAGGGAGGTGGACCAGGTGATCCTCGTGGGCGGCATGACCCGCATGCCCAAGGTGGTGGAGCAGGTCAAGAAGATCTTCGGGCAGGAGCCCTCCAAGGGCGTCAATCCCGACGAGGTCGTGGCCGTGGGCGCCGCCATCCAGGGCGGGGTCCTGAAGGGGGACGTGAAGGACGTCCTTCTTTTGGACGTCACGCCTCTTTCCCTGGGGATCGAGACCCAGGGCGAGGTCTTCTCCAAACTCATCGAGAAGAACACCACCATTCCCACCAAGAGGTCCCAGATCTATTCCACCGCCACCGACAACCAGCCCTC
>JAITKT010000211.1 GCA_031278225.1 Deltaproteobacteria bacterium | reverse complement strand
TTTTTATTTTGTTCTTTTGTTCTTTTGTTCTCTTGTTCTCTTGTTCTCTTGTTCTCTTGTTCTTCTGTTCTTCTGTTCTTCTGTTCTCTTGTTCTTTTGTTCCATTGTCGTTTTTTTTTTCGAATTCGCGGCTACGTTCTTCTTCTCAGGGGATCGAAGCCGGGAGGGGGAGTTTCGGACTCGGGAGGGGAGGAGACGAGGGCGTTTAGGAGTTTCACGGATTCTTCGAGGGAGACGCCGAGGTCGGTGGGCTGTTTCAGGAAGTTCACGAAGCGGGGGTAGAGGGTTATGGCCTCGTCGACTTCCTTGGAGGCGCCTTTCTGGTAGGCGCCTATGTTTATCATGTCCTCGTTTTTGGCGTGGACGGCCAAGATGTCCTTGAACTTGGCGGCGGAGGCGAGGTGCTCGGGGGAGGCGAGGTCGGTCATGAGCCTGCTGACGCTGGAGAGGATGTCCATCGCGGGGAAGATGTTGCGGGCGGCGAGCTCCCGGCGGAGAACCACGTGGCCGTCCAGAATGGAGCGCATGCTGTCCGCGACGGGCTCGTTCATGTCGTCGCCCTCCACGAGGACCGTGTAAATGCCGGTTATGGAGCCCTCGTTCCAGGAGCCGGCCCTCTCGAGAAGTTGGGGGAGCGCGGCGAAGACAGAGGGGGTGTAGCCGCGGGTGGTGGCGGGCTCTCCCACGGAAAGACCGACCTCCCTCGCGGCGTGGGCGAAACGGGTGGCGGAATCCATCATGAGGATCACGTGTTTCCCCATGTCGCGGAAGTACTCGGCCACCGCGGTGCCGACGTAGGCTCCCCTCATGCGGACCAGGGCGGGCTGCTCGGAGGTGGCGGCGACCACCACGCTCCTTTTGAGGCCCTCGGGACCCAAATCCTTTTCCACGAACTCCCGGACCTCGCGGCCGCGCTCCCCCACGAGGGTTATGACGTTCGCGTCGGCCTTGGTGTGGCGGGCGATCATGCCCATCAAAGTGCTCTTTCCGACCCCGGAGCCCGCGAAGATGCCCATCCTCTGGCCCCGGCCTATGGTGAGCAAGGCGTTCGCGGCCCTGATCCCCACGTCCATGGGGGTTAAGACCCGGGCCCTGTCCAGGGGGTTTCCGGGGACGTTTCGCACCGGGTAGCGGGCGGTTTCCTCAATCGGGGGGCCCCCGTCCATGGGTTCGCCGCGACCGTCCAAGATCCTCCCCAAAAGCCCCGGCCCCACCCCCACCGTCGGGGGACTTCCCGTGGCCCTCACGCGGCTTCCCGGGGTTAAGCCCGTCATGTTTCCGATGGGCATGAGCTGAATGGTGTTTTCCTTGAAGCCCACCACCTCGGCCTCGAGCGTTTCCCCCCCGGGCATGTCGACGAGGCAAATCTCCCCCACGGAGGCCGCGGGGCCGCTCGCCTCTATGACCAGTCCCGCGACCCTCGCGACGCTTCCCTCGAGGGCAATCGGGGGCATGGTTTCGAGGGCCCTGAAGAGGCCCTTGTAGGGGCTCCCGGATGACGCGGAGGCCGCGGGGGCCGCGGGGGCCGCGAAGGGGTCCCGGTCGTCTTTCGTTTTTTTTTCGTCCGTCGCGTCCGTCACGTTCGTCCCGTCCGTCCCGTTCCGACTTTGTCCGTCAGTTTTTCGAGTTCCCAGGCCCGGAGTTCCCGATAAGCCCCCCGGGGGAGCGCGGGGTCCAGGGGGACGCCGCAGTAGGCGACGCGTTTCAATTCGATGACCGGATGCCCGACGGCCTTGAGCATCTTTTTCACCTGCCCGTGCCTGCCTTCCGTGAGTATCAGCTCCACCATGCCCTCGTCCTCCCCGTCCGGGACGATTCCCGCCTTGGCGGGGGCGGCGTTTTTGCCGCCTATGATTAAGGTTCCGGAGGAGAGGAGCCGCAGATCCCTCCCGTCCGGGACCCCCGCGACCCTCGCCCTGTATACCTTGGGAACGAGGGACCGCGGGTGCATGAGGCGGGCGGCGAGTTCCCCGTCGTTCGTGAGGACCAGGAAGCCCGAGACGTCCTTGTCCAGTCTTCCCACGGGATAGACCCGGACCGGGATGTCCTTCAGAAAGACGGAGATGGTGGGACGCTTGAGTTTTTCGTCCTTTAAGGCCGTCAGATAACCCTCGGGTTTGTGGAACATGTAGTGAAGGGTTTTTTCCTTTTCCCCGAGGATTTTCCCGTTCACGGTTATCTCGTCGACCCCGGGGACGGCCTTGGCCCCGGGCTCCGCGACCCTGAGGCCGTTCACCCTCACCTTGCCCGCGAGGATCAGGGCCTCCGCCCCCCTCCGGGAGGCGAGACCCGCCTCGGCCATGATTTTTTGGAGTCTCACGGGCTCCCGATCCGCTTGTCCGATTCCTTCGGGCTTCGGGGAAGACCCGGGAAAACAACGCTTCGCCGTTTTTCGTTTGTTTTCGGGGCTTTTCAATTTTCTTCCCGCGTCGCTTCCCGCGTTTCTTCCCGCGTTTCTTCCGGCGCGTCGTTTTCCCCCGCGGGCTTCGGGGTCGCGGGGGCAACGGGGGCCGCGGGGCCTTCGCGCCCGCTCTTGAGGAGGGCCCTCGTGACGTCCCCGCTCCTGAAGCGGCGGCCGGCCTGGATCGAGGCCAAGGTTTCGAAGTAGTTCTCGGCGAGCCCCAGTTCCGTTTCCGAAAAGGGCTTCATCCGCCTCATGGGCGGGGGAAGACGGTCGAGTTTGGCCAGAAGCCCCGCGGGGACCGGGGGGGAGACCTCGGTCATTTTCCCGAGGCAGTCGGGGCACACGACCCCGGCCTCCCGCTTTTCCCAGCGCCAGGTCTCCCCCGGGGCGGGGACGCGGCCGCAGTGGCGGCAACTCCCGAAGGAGACCCCGAAGCCGGCCAGGGCGAGATAGTGCTTCGCGAAGGAAAGGGAAAGGGTCCTGGCCTCGAGGGCGGGGGGCTCCGTCGGGGGAGGGGAACTCAAATCGCTGATGTGGCGGACGAGGAGGTCGAAGGACTCCGGGGCCGGGTTCCGGCGGGCCTCGAAGGCCCTCGCGAGCTCCAGGGCCTTGGCCGCGAGGGATTGAACGAGGGGGAGGTCGGGAAGGACCGGGGCCTTGGGATTGGGCTCGGAGTTTTCCACGAACCCCACCTCCCGGTCTTCCCGCATCCTCAAGAGGTAAAAGGCCGCCCTTCCGGGGGAGAGCATGCCCCCGCCGAAGCGTTTCACGCTTTTTTTGGCGTTTTTGGCCACCGCCGAGACCAGACCCCGTTCCCTCGTGAGAAAGGTCACGACGAGGTCGGCTTCCCCGGAATCGGCCCTGCCGAGGACTATCCCCCCCAGGCGCTCGGGAGGGGGAAGGGGGGAGTGTCTTCTTTTGACGGTGGAAGCCATGGGGGCGCGTTTTCGGAAAGTCCTCGGGCACGGGAAGGGGGAAAAGGGAGAAAAAGGTCGAAAAGGGACGGGAACGCCCCCGGGGGGATTTCCCCGAACCGGCGCCCCGGGGCTTATTTTACACGAGGCCTCAGATAAAGTCCCGCGTCCTCACCCCCCGGAGGCGGTGAAGGAAGAGGTTGTACTTGGTCATCCTGCATTGGGGGCAATTTTTCCCCGTGAAGTCGGGGTCGGAGAGCGTGGCGGCCCGCTCCTTTCTCTCCTTCCCGGACCAGATTTCGCGGAAACTTTCCTTTTTGAGGTCCCCCAGGGGTTTGAGGCCGGGGACGGAGTCCAGTCTTCCGCAGACCCGGACGAGCCCGTCCGCCCCGATTACCGTCGTGAGGGAATGCGCGAGGCAGGGAAGACCCAGGTTTCCCGAGGGGGCGTTTTCCCGGAGCGCCGCGAGATTCACCCGGAAGCGGGCGTCTTCGACCGCCGCGAGTTCCGGAAAGGAGATTTTCGGGGAGGCGAGTTCCGGGTGGTCGACCGCGGGCCTCAGGTGGAGGTAGCCCGCGCCCGCCTTTTTTAAGCCTTCCGCGAGTTTGGCGAGGGCCCGGTCGTCGTCGTTTTCCCGGGTGAGGACGTGCCCGACCCCGACCAGCGGGGCGCTCGGGGCGTTCGCGGCGTTCGGGCCGGGGCCCGCGCGACCCGAGGCCGCTTTTCCCAACCCGCACAGGACCCCGACGTTTTCGAGCACCCGGCCGTAAAGGTCTTTCCCCTTGAGCTTCAGGTAGCTCGAGGGGTCCGCGGCGTCGAGGCTCACCCTGATCCATTGGAAAGCCCGGTAGAGTTCCGGGGAACGCCCGGCGAAGAGCCGGGTGCCGTTGGTGATGAGGCCCAGGGAGAGCTTGTGTTTGGCGGCGAGTTCCAGGGCGGTTTCGAAGAGGGGGGAGAGAGTCGGTTCCCCGCCCCCCTCCACGGTCACGCCCCTCGTCCCGCCCCGGGCCAGGGTTTCGAAGAGGTCGTCCAAGATCCCGGGAGTGAGTCCGTCGGGACTCTCGCGGACGCCGGAATCGGAGCAGTAAACGCAGTCGAGGTCACAGGCGTTCGTGAGCGACAGCTCGACGGAAGCCGGGTAAAGCGGATCCGCCGGGAATCCGGGGCCGGGGGGGAGGGAGCTCAGGCGA
>JAITKT010000199.1 GCA_031278225.1 Deltaproteobacteria bacterium | reverse complement strand
TTTTCGAGCGCCGCCGGTCCGTCTCGCTCCGTGAGTTTCCCCTCATTCGTCTTCCCGCGCCCCTTCCCTCGGCCCGATTTTGCCGCCGGGACCTTCCCCGGCCCACGCCGGCCATCAGTACCATGAGGGCTCCGAATCCCGGCGGACTCACGTTACCCCGCCGGGCCTCCCGGCTTATCTCGCCTTACCTTCCGGACATTCCGCCCCCAATCGCGCCATAACGTCCCTTGTCGCCCGTAGGCTCCGGCGGCGCGAGGGTCACGGTTTGCCCGAGTCCTCGGAGAAAAGCGGTCTCCCCGCCGAGTTCCCCGGCTCCCGTTTCCGGGCTTCGCGATATTCTCTGACACTCGCCGCGTCACAAAGCCGAAGCGGGTTCGTCATCCCGCGGACCGTCCATTCACCTCCCGTTGCTCTCCACCCCGCCTCACGGCGACGCGGTTACGATTGGGCACAAGGCCGCCAACCGGCCATGACGGGGACTTCCACCCCGCTGATGAGGCGCCTTCACCGGCGCGCGAAAACCCGGACGGAAGAGGGTTGGAACGAAAACTCTTCGCGCGATTTCGCGAGGCGACGCCGCCGTGAGCCGGCATGACGACGGGATCCCGTGATTTCGCGGATCTCGCGCGACGCGAACCGATCTGTTGTCAAGAAATGACGGACACGGTTACACGGTTGGCTTTACGAAAGGTGTTTTGTTAAAATGTGACTCGGGAGATTCGGCCCCGGGGCCCGCGTTTCTCCCGATTGGCGTCCCCGCTTTCCCCGGGCCCGAATTCCATCTTTCCGGTTTCCCCGCGAAACCCGCCAAAATCCCCGAAAACCGCGAAAACCCCGAGAAAATCAACCGCGATCGGATTCTTCGCGGCTCTTTCGACCTTCCCGCCCGAAAACCGATTTCGAAACCGGAAGGCGTTCCGGTTTTTCGGGGTTCCCCCCGCGACCGGCGTCTTTCGGCGAAAAGGCGGGGCGGCGGGCTTTCGCGCCCTTCAATCATCCGAGGTGAACACAGATGAAAAGAATCCCGTTACCGACCGCGTTTCCGCTCCTCGCGCTCGTCCTCTTTTTGGTTTTTCCCTCCGCCGCGGACGCCCGGGACTCCGGACAGACATACGTGAACATCGGAACGGGAGGGGTGACGGGGGTTTATTATCCGGTGGGAGCCGCCATCTGCCGCCTGGTCGAAAAGGGACGCAAGGCCGGCGAAAACAGCATCCGCTGCACGGTGGAGTCCACCGGCGCCTCGGTCGACAACGTGAACGCCCTGAGGGACGGCTCCCTGGACCTCGGCATAATCCAGTCCGACGTCCAGTACTACGCCTACAACGGCGTCGAACGCTTCGAGGAGGCCGGTCCCAATCCGGATCTGAGGGTGCTCTTCTCCCTCCAGTCGGAATCCTTCACCCTGGTCGCGAAAGAAGACGCGGGCATCCTGAAATTCGAAGACCTTCCCGGAAAAAGGGTGAATCTCGGGGATCCCGGCTCCGGCAGCCGCAACACTCTGGAACTCCTCATGAAAGAATACGGCTGGACCCCGGAGACCTACTCCCTCGCCGCGGAACTCAAGCCCGCCGAGATGGCCGGAGCCCTCTGCGCCGACAAGATCGACGCCTTCGTTTACGTGGTCGGGCATCCCAACGCCTCCGTCCAGGAAGCCGCCAACGACTGCTCCGCCCGTCTGGTGCCGGTCACGGGTCCCGAGGTCGACGCCCTGGTCCGGAAGTACCCCTTCTATCCCGTCTCGATCATCCCGGGAGGAATGTACAAGGGCTCCTCCACCGACGTCACGACCTTCGGTCCCAAGGCGACCCTGATGGCCGCCGCGAAATTTCCGGAAGACATCGCCTACGACATCACCAAGGCGGTTTTCTCCAACTTCGACGAATTCAAGTCCCTCCATCTGGCCTTGGCGGACCTCGTTCCCGCGGGACTTCTGGAGGGCAATTCCGTTCCCTTCCATCCCGGGGCCCTGAAGTATTTCAAGGAGGTCGGTCTCGTCAAAGAGGAACCCGAGCCCGTAGCGGAGGGGCCCGACCCCGGGAAAGAGGGGACCGGACCCGTCAAATAGCGAAAACTCCCCCCGGCTTACCCCCGGCTTACCCCCGGCTTACCCCGGGCTTACCCCGGGCTTACCATTGGTACGGCCGCGGTCATTCGTTCGCGAATTCCAAAATTTCCCTGGCGGTCGCCGCGTCGAAAAGTTTGAAGTGATCCCCTTGGATCACTTTTTCCCTGAAAGAGGAAGAGCTCAACTCCCCGAAAGGCGTGGGGACGCGTTCGAAAGGAAAATCCTCGTCCTTCGGGCCCTCGGCCGAACGGACGGAAATCGCGTCGATCGGGGCCCTCCCGGGTTCGAAACGTTTCCAGGCGAGAAGGTCCCGTCTCACCCTCGACGCCTTGACGTCGGCTCTCTTGGGGGCCACTCCCTCGTAATGAAACAAGGATTCCGCGAGGGTCGCGACGTCCTTTTCGTCGGGGTCGGAAAGTTTGTCGAAGGCACTCCCCGCGGGAGAGACCGAGTCCAGGGCGACAATCCCCCCCGCGGTTATTCCGCGTTTTTCGAAAAGCGCCCTTCCGAGTTCCCAGGCGTAAGGGCCCCCGTAGGCGCAGGAAAGAAGAAGAAAATTTCCGGTCGGGAAGGTCTTGGCCAAGTCCTCGACGACGCCCTCGAAAATCACCCCCTCGCGGTCCCCGGGGGAGTCTTCTCCGAACTTTTCCTTTTCCCCCCCGATCTTTTCCCCGTGGATGGCCCAAGGGTTCAAAACCCAAACGGGACCCGAAAGGGAAGGCTCTGCGATAATTCCCCGGAAAGTCAAAAGGGACCCCGAGATCCCGGGAACCACCACGAGCGCCCTCCCGTCGCCCCCTCGGCGGACGCGCAGAAGATTTCCCGGCGCCGCGGACATGTCGTCCTCGAGGTCGGCCGCGAAATTCCTCAAGGACCCGGAAGCCAGAAGCTCCCCGGCCGAAGGCCCCGTCCCCAAGACGGAAACGAGGGATTCCGAAAGCCTCATGGCCGAAAGGGAGTCCCCGCCGCGAGAGCGGAAATCATCCGCGAGACCCGCGTCGGCCCCCAAAATTTCCCCCGCCGCGAGAAGGGTCAAAAACTCGGCGAAAGTTCGGGGCTTCTTCCCCCCTTGGGACAAAAACCCCGCGGGAAGCGGCCTCGGAAGGGCGCTCTTGTCCAAAGAACCCCAGGGAGTCAGGGGCCAGCCCGTGACCGTCCGGACATGCCTCGGCGCGAAACCCTCGGGAAGGGAACTTCTCAAACGTTTCCGCAGTCCCCTGGAAAAAGTCTCGTCGTCAGGCCGCGAACTTTTTTCCCCGCGCGCCGCGGAAGCCGGGACGCCGATCGCCGGGGCCTCCGGGGCCTCGCGGGGCGAGGGGATCGGTTCCGGCGGATTCGCGAAATTCGCGAACCCCGGAAGAACCTGCGCCCTCCCGAAATCTTCCGCGTCCCCCGCGCCTTCTTCCGGGGAAAAACCCTCCGGCAACAAATCGGAATCAATGTCCGGCATGTCGAGGAGATCGATTTCGTCCTCCCCGCCAACGCTCCCGGGGCTCCCCGCGACATCCGCCCCGAAAGCCGCGGGAAGGGGTTCGGCCTCCAGTCGAAAGCCCGACCCGAAGGAAAGGGAAAAGGGCTCTTCTTTTTTGGGGGGCGCGACGTGGGGTTCGGAGCCCTTTCTTATGACGTAGGCCTCGAAGCCCCCGGCTCCCCCGGTTCCCCCGGAGAAAATGACGAGGGCGTCGAAGACCCCTTCGTCCTCCATAATCGCCCTTTCCATGCCGAAGGGATCCGGAACCATCCCCCGGACGTTTAAGGAGGCGGCCGGGGGAGCGGCCATGATTCTGCCGTCCGGTTTCAATACCGCCCTTTCCCCGGAGAGAAACATCATTTCGCGGTCGGGTCCCTTGCCCCCGCCCGAAAGCGCGGGCGCGAAATTTTTTTGGTTTTCCCCCCCTTTTCCCAGGTGACCCCGGGAAACCCAAGGACCCGAATAACAAAGTTCGCCGGGAAGCCCGAAGGGTCTGGAATTTCTCTTTCCGTCCAAAACGAGCGCCCGGATTCCGGGAGCGGGTTTTCCCAGGAAAATCCCGTCCGGGGAAATTTCCCCGCCGCTCCCGAAAAGACCCGCGCCCAGGGTTTCCCGGGGACCGCGAAAGGAATGACGGGTCCGGGAACCGGGGGGCCCGGGCTTAACATCGAAAAACCCGCCCCCGAAGGCCGCGACCGCCCTCACGCCGGGAGGAAGCTTGGCCGCCCGCAGGGCTTTCGCGAGAAGTCCAGGCGCGAAGACGACGCTCACGCCCCGGGCTTCCGCGAAGGCCGCGAAGTCCCTCGCGGTTCGGAAGGCGTTCGCGGGCGGGACGGCGAGTTCGGCCCCCCTCGAAAAAATCGCGGCCACGGCGAGCGCGGCCTCGGGCGTCCCCGGTCCGAAGAGGCAGGAGCACGCGGTTCCGGGCGCAATCCCCAGGGTTTCGCCGATGAAAGCCGCGGCGGCGTTTAAGGCGGAAGCCTTGACGAGGGCCCCCGCGGCGGGATCCGAGACGAGCCCCGAATACAGGACCAGGGCGTCGTCCGGGGCCAGGGGTTCCCTCTCGGGCCTCAAACCCGGAAAGGGGCAGGTTTCCCCGTCGGGACGAATGACGAGCCTCGGGCCCGCGTAGTCCTCGACGAGCGCGCCCAGGGTGTCGTCGGAGATCAAAATGTCCGGCCGGGAATCGGCCAAAACCGTCCTCAACCTCAATCTCCCCCAGTCCCCGTCGAGGGGGAGCACCGCGGCCCCGGCCTCGAAAAGGCTCGCGACGGACGCCGCGAAGGCCGGTCCCCAGGGGAGAAGAACGGCCCCCAAAAGCACCCGCCCCATCCCGCCCGAGGAGTTCCCGATCTCTTTCGCGGCGAAGATCAGTTCCGAGTATTTGAGGACTCCCCCGGGTCCCGAGAGGGCCGTCTCCCCGGGGAGTTCCGCGGCCCTTCTTTCGATGGAAAAGCCCAGACTCTCCTTCCCCGGGTTTTCCCGGGGGTCGACGGGCGAAAACGCGGCGATTTCCGCTTTTTCCCTTTCGTCCGAGAGGGAAAAAGAAGAGACGGGGGCCTCGGGGTTCGCGACGACCCGCGCGAGAAATTTCGGGAAAGCCGAAAGGACGTAATCCCCGAAAGCCGCGTCAATCGACCCCGCGTCCAGGACCATCCCGCCCGTCACGGCCTCCCCCCCGGTGTCGAAGCGAAGGCTCATCGGAAACGCCGGGTAAAACGCCGCCTCGCGGCTCATGTATTCCACCCCGGGAACGGGGGCGGGAAGACCGTCCGCGTCGAGGAAAAGCCCGTGATTGAAGACCTCGGCGCCCTTCCCCCCGAGCCCCGCGCGTTTCAACACGGAGAGAGCGGAAAATCGTCTTCCGTCCGGAAGCGAGTCGGCCATGGATTCCTCCAGGGATTGGGCAGCCTCGCGGAGGATCCCCGAGAGAGCGATATCCCCTTTGGCCTTGAAATCCACCCGGAGGGGCAGAAAGGCCAAAGAAGGGAAAGCGGTGGAATCCGCGCCGATGTCACCTCCCGAATCCGGGGCCCCGCGGCCTCCCCGGAACCCGCTTCCCCGGGGCGCGAAGACCAAGGTCTCCCCGACCCCGGAATCGAAACACAGGGAGAGAAAGAACGCGAAGACGCCCGCCAAAAAGGAGCCCGCCGACACCCCGACGAATTCCGCGGCCCTTTTCGTTTCCCGGGCGATGTCCCCGGGAAAAACGAAAAAGCCCTCCCGTTCCCGGTCCCTCGGGTTTGGCGCGGAAATGGCCCCGGGGAAGGGGTGTCCCTTGAAGGCCTTCACCTTCGCGGCCAGACGCGAAAGCCTCTTTTCCCTCTCCTCCCCGGATATCCCGGGGGTTTTCGCTTCGCTCCCCGCGGGAAACAGGGTTTTTCCGGAAAGCCTCCCCTTGGCGAGAGCTTCCAAAAACGCCCCCAAGACCCCTCCCGCCTCGGCGGGCGCGAAAAGAACGAGAGAGTAAACGAAAGAGAGGACGAACTTTTTGTCCCCGACCTTCGCGAGGAGAAGAACCGACGAGGGACCGTTTCGCGGGCGCGGGCTTTTTTCCCGGAAAGAAAGCCCTTCCCTCGCGGCCCGGATTTTGTTTCGCCGTTCCGTTTCCCGCCGGTCGCTTTTGAGTTTGGAAAGGTCCGCGAATTCGAAGCCCGCGGGAGCGTCCGTCATTTCCGCGAAACGCTCCCCGGGCGCGGGAGTCAAAAGGGTCTTGAGTCTCGGGTTTTCGGCGCAGAAAGCTTCCCAGGCGTTTCTCGTTTCCCCCGCCCTCATGTCCCCGAAAAGGGAAACGGACGCGTGACCGACGTTGACGGACGGGCGGCCGGAAGTCTTGGCCTCGAAGAGGAGTTCCTCTTCGCGGGGGGCGAGAGGCCAAAGCCCCGCGAAGTTTCTCAAGCCGGTTCCCGAAAAAAACCGCGCGAGGGCGTTTTCCTCGTCCGGGCCGAGTTTTCGCCGGGCCTCCGGGTCCAAAAACGGAGCCTCTTCCGCCAGGGGGGAACCGTCCCCGAAAGAGACGGAATCCGGAAAGAACCTCGGTTCGATCTCTTCTTCCGGAACGGACCACCCTTTTTCCCCGGGGCCTTTGGCGAGGGAAAGAGCCTCTTCCCCCGGGGCATCGTCCCGCCCCGCGACGACGTCTATGTCCGCCTCCGGGGGTATGTGACCCGCCTCCTCGTCCGCGGGAACGACGACGTCGATGTCCGGGAGGTTTTCGGGTTCGGCCGGGCCCGCCGGGGAGGCGGAAAGCCCCGAAAAATCAGGAAGTCCCGCGACTCTCCCGAGGTCGGGAAGCTCCGGGAGTTCGGGGAGTTCGGGAAGCTCGGAAAGGTCGGGAAGTTCGGGCTGTTCGGGCGTTCCGGGAACGGCCGCCGGGGCGGGCGGCGCGGGTCGCGGCGCTTCTTTGACCGCGGCAGGGGACGACGGCGGGGCCGCGATTCGGGGCGTCGATTGGGAGGCGGGCGGAGCTTTTTCCGGGACCGGGGTTTTGGCCGGCGCCCGCGGTTTTTCGGGTTCTTTCGCTTCTTTCGTTTCTTTCGAATCTTTCGGTTCTTCCGGTTCTTCGGGTTCTTCCGGATCGTCCAGGAACGGGACGATGTCCCCCAAATCCCCGTAGTCCCCGTCCAAACGCAAATCCGCGAGCGAGGCGTCCTCCGGGACCGTCGCCGCGCCCTTGAAATTTTCCGGGGGCGGGGGAAGGGTTCCGAAAGCGGGGGCGCCCGAATCGATGATGTTTTTCAAAATCTTTCTCGCCAACTCCCCGGGGGTCGGGTTCAAGAGAAGGTCGGATCCGACCGCCGGAAGATTCGCCGCGGTCAAACTTTTCGCGATTCGGTGGGCCTTGTCCCCGTCCAATCCCCGGTCGAGAAAGTTGGCGTCCGGGTCCCCTTTCCCCAAAAAGCCGTCCGAAATCTCCCCGAGGGCCTTCGCGATTTCCCCGTGTTCCCTGCTTCCGGCCTCAGCCTCGTCAATTGGCGCGAGTCCCGGTTTGGAAACGAGTTTTTCCGGATCGAAAAGACCCCGATCGAAGGGAGGGTCGATGAAATTTATTTCCGAAGGCCACAGAAAGTCCGGAAGAAGGGCCTTGACTCCCTCTTTCACCGAATCCGAAAAGGCGAGCCTCCCCTCCTCCGGGACCCCTCCCCAAATCCAGAGAACGAGGCGGGTCGCGTTCGCGGCGGTCAGAACGAAATTCTCGTTTCCGATTAAAGGGAAAAGTCTCTTTTCCGCGACGGGAAGGGAAACGTATCTTCCCTTGAGAAACACGACCCCGTCAACGGGACCCAAGGGGACGACGTCATCGTTTTCGTCCGAAAACCCCAGTTCCCCCGTGCGATAAGAAAAGCCGGACCCGCGGCCCCGGGAAGAGTCCCGGGCCCCGCCACCGAATCCGGCGCCCGCCCCGCGGCCGTTTCTTCCCTTGAAGGCCGGGGGGTCCGGAAAAAAACGGCTCTTGGCGCCGAGGACGTCCTCGTTTTTCACCGGGGCTCCCAAGGCCTCCCCGGAAAGGCAGATTTCCCCCACCGCGCCCAGGGGGAGAGGGTTTCCCCTGGCGTCCGCGACGAAGGCCCGGGTTCCGGGAGCGGGTTTCCCTTTGGGGAGAAACGCCCCGCCCTTTTTTTCGTCGCGAATCGCGCCCAGAATCGCGGGGTAACCCAAAAAATCCAGGGCGAAAAAAATTTTGGCCTTCGAGTCCCCGGGGACGACGAGATTCTTTCCGCGGGGGCCGTTCCCGCGCCCGCCAACGCTCCCGATCGACATCGCGATGACTTCCGCTTTCGAGGCCGCAATCGTTTCGGACAGAGCGAGTTCCTTTTCCGAAACCCTTCCCAAAAAAACCGCGGAAGCCCCGATTCCCTCGAAAAACACCCTGGGGTCGGCGTCGCCGGGAAGCGGCTTTTCGATTATCACCGCCCCTTTCGCGAATCCCGGGATGACCGCGGAAAAAAGGTCGGAGAGAAGACGGTCGGTCAAAAGAATTTTCGAGTCTTCCCCGAACCCGTGCGCGGCGGCGGAAAACGCGGCCCTCGCCGCGACGCCACCGAGGCTCAAGAGAATCCCCGGCTCGCCCGGGTCGTTTCCGGCCGCGGAGGGAAGCGTAGGGTAAAGGACGAAGGCGGGAAAATCCGGATCCGAAGAGGGTTCGTTCGGGTCACCCGCGAACGGCCGCGCGTCGGGAGCGGAAGGTTCGAAAAGACCCGAGACGTCCGCGAATTCGACTTTGGTCCCCGATTCCCTTTCGAAATCCGAAACGAGTTCCCGCGCCCGGACCCCGCGTTCCCCCGGTTCGCCCGAAAGGACGGCCACCGCGCCGCCGTCCCCCAGGATGAATTTGAGCCTTTCCGGGGGAAGGGAGAGGTCCATGGGAACGACGCGGAAACCCGCCTCGATTGAGGCCAGGGCCGCGACCGCCGCGAACCCCGAAAAGGGCATGAACAAGCCCAGGGTTTTGGGGGCCTTCCCCCGAGCGGAAAGGGGCTCGGAAAGGGATTCGGGGGACGCCGGGGGAAATGATTTAAGGACGAGTTCTTTGGTCCGGGCGAAGGCCGCCAGAAGGTCGCGGCCCGAAAAGGCGACTTTTTTCCCGTCGGGCCCGAGCGTTTCCAAAACGGTACGGTCCGAAGCTTTTGAAAAATTGTTTTTTATTTCTTTTATGAGGTTCGCGGCGTCGGGAAAATTTTCGGGGGCCTCCGGAAATTCGAACGGATCACCGGTTCCCGGGACATCGGATCCCGACGCCCCGGATCCCGACGCGCCGAATCCGGAGACGCCGAATCCCGAGTTTCGGGCTCCGGTTTCCGTCGTTTTTTTTTCGCTTTCCCCGGCGGGGAGTTTAAGTTCGCCGAAGGGGGTTTTGGGATTCTGAAGCAGAGTCTTCAAGGTCGAAAGAAAGACGTTCGCGAAATTTTCCGTTCGGGCTTTCCCGAACCTCTTGGGATTGGCGTGGACGAAAAAGTTGGCCGCGGTTTCGTTCCACTCGAACTGAAAGAGAAAATCGGCGTCCCTTCTTCTTTTTCGGGGTATGTTTTCCTCCCTGATTTTAAGGGATCCGGGGACGAAACGGCTCTCCTCTTCCGCCTGAAACGCGATGTCCCCGAAATCGAGACCCGTCGCGTCCCTCAGGTCGGACATGTCGAAATACGCGCGGGACGCCGCCTCCGAGTCGAAACGTTCCTGGGCCGCGGCCGTTTCCGCGAAATTTCTCTTGGGGAGCGCCTCGGTTTTGGTGGCGGTCCTCGTGAGAAGCTGTCCCACGGTGAGCTTCAGTTCCCCGGAGAGGAGTCCCCTGACGGGAGCAATCCGCGCGAAAGCCTGAACGGGTTCGCCGTCGAAGAGGGAAAGCGTCATGCCGAAGGCGCTTTCAACGAGAGAAGGCACGGGCGTTCTGGAATCCCTCGCGACCACCTTGAGCTTTTTGAAAACCGCTTCCTCGAGGGAAAAACAAAACGCCGTTTCCCCCGGGTCGGGGTCCGGGTCCCCGAAGCTCGGGGGAAAAAGCCTCGAAACCTTCACGACCCCGCGAAAGGCGTTTTTCCAAAACTCCCCGTCGTCCTTGGGGTTTCTGTTTTCGAGCTGGGAGAGAAAAAGCGAAAAAGGCCTCGGGGAGCCCCCGGGCTCGCGCGTCTGGAGGAGTTCGCCCGCGACCAATATCAAACTCGGCAAATCGAAAAAAATGTCCGAATAGGTGAGTAAAATCATCGAGCGGTCCGAGTCCACCTGAAAGACGTCCGCCCTGAAGAGGGGACCTTTGAGGGGATCGGGCGCGGGGAGTTTTTTCGCGAAATCCCCTATCCTCTCCTCTTTTTGGCTTCTTCCGAAACCCGCGAGGGAAGTGAAGGTCAGGGGGATGTCCATGCCCGGGAGAACCGCGGCCCGGGGTCGGGAGACCTTTCCCGAGGCGAGGGTGGTTCTCAGGGTCTCGTGGCGGAGACTCAAGGCCCTTAATCTTTTTTCCAAAAAAAACGGATCCGCCTCGCCCCGGATCTCGATGAGTCTTCTCTGAAAAAAAACGCCGTCTTCTTCGACGGACCTCGCGAGACTTTCCATGTAAGGGGTGAGGGTTCCCAAAGAGACCGGGGTAAGGGGGGAGAGGTCCTCCCTTATCCTCTCCTCGTCCGTGAGTCTCCGTTCGACGCGGGAAGCGGCCTCGCGTCCCCCCACGAAGGGATCCTCTTTTTCCCGCGCGTCCGCGCCCAAAAAACCCCCCGGGCCCGTTGTTTCGCATTCCCGGGCCGCGAGGGCGAAGCTCGCGGAATAGAGAAGGTCCGCGGGGGCAATCCGCAAACCGACCCCCGCGAGGGACGCGGATATCAGGGCCGCGGTCAGGGAGTCCCCGCCCCTTTCCAGAAAACTGTCCGAAAGCTTCAGGGAACCGTCCGGCAACTTGAGAGAGGCCTGGGCGTGGGAAAGAATGAGGGCCGCGATTTTCTCCCTCTCGAGTTCTTCCATGGCCTTGGCCCCGGCGGCCCCCAGACTCCTGAATTTGAACTCCCCCGGGGGCGGGACGTAAAACTCCGAAGGTTCGGCGGAGGGGCCGGGTTTGGGATTGGGGTCGCTGGAGGCCTTCGCGCCGCCGCCGCCCCGGGCGGAAGCGGTCCCTCCCCCGCCCCCGCCGGCCG
>JAITKT010000182.1 GCA_031278225.1 Deltaproteobacteria bacterium | reverse complement strand
TACCTGGGAAACATGGTCAAGAAATGCCTCCCGCCCAACACCCTGGCTTTGATACAATGCCCCAAGGCGGTTAAGTCCTGAGACCGCGAAGACCCTTGGCGGCGATGACGGGTGACGGGATTCCGTCGGTCGCGATTGACGGCGAGCCCGACGACTCCGAAAACGAAAACTAAACAAACCGAAAACGGAAAACCCGAAAAAAAACATCCGGCCCGGAGGCGAGGGTGAAATTGTCCGAAAAGGGAAACGACCGGGAAGTCGCGGGCGCGGCGGCGAAGGGCGCGGTACCCCGCTCGTCGCGCGGCGGGCGCGCTTTGGCTTTGGCGCGGCGCGCGGCCCGAAAACTTTTTTCGCTTTCGCTCGATCTTTTGACCGTCTTTTTCTTCCTCAGCGCCGGGACGCACCTTATTTTGGGCTTCGCGGAGGACCCGCTTTCGACTCTCCGGGACGACGGGTTTCCGGTGAAGCTCACCGACAGAAACGGTTTCCCCTTGCGGGAACTCCTGGCCCCCGAACCGATCAGAAAAGAACCGAAAAAACTCGCTGAGTTCAGTCCGCTGTTGACGGCCGCGGTGATTGCCGCCGAGGACAAGAGGTTTTACCTCCACGCGGGGGTGGACCCCATCGCCATGGCGAGGGCGGCGTGGGTCGATCTGAGGAGCGGCCGGGTGGTGTCCGGGGGTTCCACCATAACGATGCAGCTCGCGAGGCTCTCCATGGGACTTTCCCCCGGCCCCAGGACCTTCGGGAGAAAGACCCTCGAGACCGTGAGGGCGCTCAAGATAGAAAGGCACAGGGGAAAGGAAGAGATCCTCGAGAGCTACATGAATCTCGCCCCCACGGGCGACCTCACCCTGGGCTTCGAGGCGGCCTCCAAATTCTATCTCGGAAAGAGCGCGGCCTTCCTGAGCCCCGCGGAGGCGGCCTTTTTGGCGGGCCTTCCCGCGGCCCCGGGGGCCTTCAATCCCCGCCGGAACCCCGACAAGGCCATCGCGAGGAGAAACCTCGTCCTGGGGAGAATGCTCAAAACGGGGGCCATAAACGCGGAACTTCACGAGAGGGCGATTGGGGAACCCCTGGGTCTCGTTCCCGAGCCTCCCCCCCAATTCGCCCCCCACTTCACGACCATGACGAAAAAGCTCCTCGCGGATCTTTCCGGGCCCGGGGGGAACGGCGGGGGTATCGGGACGGGGACGGGAGCGGTTTCTGGCGCCGTTTCGGGCCCGAGGACTTTGAGAACCACCCTGGACCTTTCCCTGCAGCTGGAACTGGAAAAGATGGCCGGGGAGACGGTCGAGAAATTCGGGCACAAGGGCATGGAACAGGTGAGCGTCGTGGTCATGACCGTCCCCGAAAGGGAGATCCTCGCCTGGATCGGGTCCGGGGATTTTCATGATCCGGAGGACGGTCAGATAGACGGGGTCTTGGCCCCCCGGCAGCCGGGGTCCGCCCTGAAACCCTTCGTCTACGCCATGGGTTTCGAGGAGGGCATCGTCGACCCCTCCGGCATGATGAGCGACGCGGCGATTGACTACGTGGGCGCGAACTCGGTCTTTTCCCCCCGGAACTACCGCGACACCCACGGGGCCCCGATTTCGGCCCGGGTGGCCCTCGCGAGTTCCTTAAACATTCCCGCCGTGAATCTTACCAACGCCGTCGGTCCGCGGAAGGTCCTGGCCAAGCTCCGGGAACTGGGCCTCGACACCCTCGACCGCGACCACGAACACTACGGTCTTGGGATCTCCCTCGGGGCCGGGGAGGTGAATCTCCTGGACCTCACCGCGGCCTACGCGAGCCTCGCCGACGGCGGGATGCTCCAAAGCCCGAGGCTCTTTCTGCCCCCCGAAGCGGACGGACGTCCCGACAACCCCCCCGCCCCCGCCTTAAACCCCAAACCGACCCGGACGAGGGTTTTTTCCGAGGAAGTGGCCTTTCTCATAGGGGACATCCTCGCCGACGACGACGCGAGAAGCGCGGGTTTCGGGTCGAACGGCATCCTCGCGACGGACTATCCCGCGTCGGTCAAGACGGGGACCAGCTCCAATTTCAAGGACAACTGGTGCCTGGGATACACGGACCGCTTCGTCGTGGGGGTCTGGGCCGGAAACTTTCCCAACAAACCCATGCTGAAGGTCTCGGGGGTTTCCGGGGCCGGGGAACTCTGGAGGCGGGTGACCGATTATTTGGTCAAAAACCGCCCCCCGTCCCCGCGGGTCATTCCCCCCGGCCTCGCGAAGGTCAGGGTCTGCCCCGTGAGCGGTCTTCCCGCGGGCCCGGACTGCCCCAACTCCAGGGAGGACTTCTTCCTCAAATCCCGTCCCCTCCCCCCGGAATGCGACCACGCCCACCTGACCGACGGCGTCTTCGCCATTCCCGCCCTCGGGCAACCCGGGGGTTTCCGCCTGATCAACCCCCAAAACGGCGAACTCTACGCCTCCGACCCGGGTCTCCCCCCCTCTTCCAACAGGATAAAGGCCCTGGCCCAAAGCGTCCCGGAAGTGGAAGAACTCGTCTGGATCCTGAACGGGGAAGAAATGGGCCGGGAAAAAGTCGACGGTCGCGCGAGGACCTCCAAACTCATCCCCCTCGAGAAAGGCGAAAACAGCCTTGAACTGGTGGGAATCGTCCCGGAAGGACGCCCCAGAAGGGCGGTCGCGCGCTACACGGTGAAATAAGGGGGGATTCCCCCGTCCCTTTCGGGGGCTTTTCCGCCGGGCCACCGCTTGAACATCGCTTGGAGACAGCAAGCACTCCGCTTTTTGTCTGAGTTAGCCAAGCATTTGAGCGTCACATGACCACCGCCACGCCACCGCTTGACCACCTCATCCGTTTCGCGGATTCGGAAGCGACGGCCCCCTTCGCGAACGAAGAATTTCCGAAAAACAAAATTTCCCGTTTTCGACGCGAAAATTCCCGGTGTCTTTTTTTTGCGGACGCGGTTTTCAAAAAAAGATTCCCGGGCGGTCGCGGGCCCTCCCGTCCGGCTTTTTCCCGGCCGGCTTTTCGCGCGACCCGCGACGTTCTTCCGAACGGAAAACCAAAAAAGACGCGCGCGGTCTCTTTTTCCCCGCCCTCGTTTTTCCGTTTTTTTTTTCCGACTCCGCCGTCGGCGTCCCGTTTTTTTTCCTTTTTTCCCGCCTTCGTTTTTCGCTTTCCCCGTTTTCTTCCCGCTTTCGTTCCGCCACCCGCTCTCTTTTCCTCCGTTCGTCCCTTGCTTATCTTTTTTTCGCGAACTATAATCCTTACCGTTCTTTTTCCTTGGTTTCCGGGCGCCCGGACTTCCAGGGAAGCCATAGACGAATCATCCCCCGACGGGAGTTTCCCTTCATGATCCCCTGGCCGCGACATCCTTTCTTCACGACGCCCTTAAACCGGCTCACCCGTTTGACTCCGGCGCAAATCGCCGCCTTCGGGAAGAGGGGTCTTTGTCTTTCGGGGGATCTCCTCCGCATTCCCCCGCTGCGGTATCAGGACAGAAGGGAATACAAACCCCTCTCCTCCGCCGCGGAGGGGGAAATCATATTCTTCAAGGGGGTGGTGACCGAAATAAGGACAACGGTGACCCAATCGGGGAGAGACTGCCTCATCGCAAGGATTGAGGACACCTCCGGGAGGGGGGCCACAGGCCGTCTGTGGTTCTTCCACGGCATCAACCACATCGCGAGACTCATCCGGGCATGGGGGAAATACGCCGTCCACGGCCTCGTCTCCTCTTTCAAGGAGACCCGGGACGGGAACTTCGAGCCCAACATCTTCCATCCGGAGTTCTGGGACATCACCCGCGCGGACCCCGAATCCGTTTTGGGGGTCTTTCCCGTGTACGGGACCATAAGGACACTCTCCCCAGCCCAAAGAAAAACCCTCATCGAAAAACTCCTGCGCTCTTGCCCCGGAAAGCTCCCCCGCGTCCTTCCCGACGCCTTCCTGCGCTCGGAAAAGATAAGGGACCCCTCGGATTTTTTGAGGACGATTCACGAGCCCCCCGCGGTCCCCGGGGGGGTCATACCCCACCCCAGACAGACCCACGCCTTCAGGACCCTGGGACTCCACGAGCTCATGTTCTGGAGACTCCTCAACATGAGGGTCAGGGCCAAAACGCTTAAGATCGAGGTCGAAAGGAAGCCGATCCCCCCCGAATCCGACCTCGGAAACGCCTTCGTCAAGGCCCTTCCCTTTGAACTCACAGACGAGCAGAAAAGGGTAACGGGGGAATTGAAAAAGGCCTTTTCCGAACCTCACCCCGCGAACATTCTCCTGCAGGGGGAAGTCGGCTGCGGGAAGACGGCCGTGGTCGCGACCCTTTTGTTCCGCGCGGCGGGGACCGGAAGACAGGGGGCCATCGTCGCTCCCACGGAACTTCTGGCGAAACAGCACGCGGACTTTCTCGCCCCCCGCGCGAAAAGTTTGGGGATCGACATGGCGCTTCTGACCGGCTCCACGCCGGCCGCGGAAAAAAAGAAGATTTTGGAAGGGCTCGAAAACGGAACCCTCCCGCTCCTCGTGAGCACCCAGGCGGCCTTCTCCCAAAAGGTCGTTTTCGGGGACCTCGCCCTGGCCGTCCTGGACGAACAGCACCGCTTCGGGGTGAAGCAGAGACTTTGTTTGAGGGAGCGGAACCCCAAACTGGACCTCGTGAGCATGTCCGCCACCCCCATTCCCAGGTCCCTCGCCTCGGTCCTGTACGGAGACATGGACGTGGTCTCCATCATGGGAACCCTTCCGGGAAGGACGGTCCCGGACACCAGGGTCTTCGACTCCGGGGAGGCCGCCGAAGCCTACGGGCTCTTCGCGAAGCTCGTGAGTTCGGGGGAACAAGGCTTCCTCGTGAGTCCCCGCATCGGGAAAGGCGAGGAGGAATCCCCTCCCGCCTACGACGAGGAAGACAAGGAAAAAGAAAGGGAAAGGGAAGAAAAGAACAAGTCGCGGGAGGCCGCCCCCGGCGCCTCCGGGGAGCACGACCTTTCCCTCCCCTTCGCGGAGCGGGGACTAGCCCCCTCGGGGAAAGGGCCCTCCATCGCCGAGATGGAGAAGAAACTCCTCGCCGCGGCCCCGGGCGTCGCGTACGGGATCATCCACGGAAAACAAAACAAAAAAGACCGCGCGGCCGTCATGGAAAACTTCAGGAACCGCTCCCTCCGCGTCCTCTTGTCCACGACCATGGTGGAGGTCGGGGTGGACGTACCCGGGGCGAACGTCATGCTGATAGAAGGCGCCGAAAACATGGGGCTCGCCCAGCTGCACCAGCTGAGGGGCAGGGTCGGGAGGGGCGGGGGAAAAGCCACCCTGATTCTTTTGGCCCACTCGGAGGAACCCTCCGACAACGCCAGGGCCCGCTTCGACGCCCTCAAGAGCGGAAAAAACGGCTACGAACTCGCGGAGCTGGACCTTAAGCTCAGGGGACCCGGGGAAGACCTGGGCCTCAAACAGTCCGGCTGGCCCAAGTTCGATTTCGTGAAACTCCCCGGGGACCTCGTCCGCGTGGCCAAGGCCCAGGCCATGGCGGAAAAACTTTTTGGCATGAGCGACGAGTACGGCCCGGACCTGGAAGAGGGTCTCGCGAAGATGGAAAAAGACCTCTCCGAGGAGGTGCTGGGGGTTTGAGCGACTCCCCGTCCCGCGAATCGATTCCCCCGCGGGCCCCGTCTTTTCCGAAAAAACCGAACGCTCGCGAAAAATTTTTCCCCGGGGATGGCCGCTTCGGCGACCGCCCCCGGAAACCAAGGGAAAACAAAGAAAAACGGAGACGCGAAACCGACCCGCGAAGGATTCGCTTCCGGAAACGAACGAATAAAATTCACGGGAAAAACCGCCGCCCGGCCGGAATCGAACTTCCTTTCGGGTATTTCGCGAATCCCCGGGGCATTCGGGGGACAACCCGAAGGGACGTCGGCCCGGCCGCGCGCGTCCCTTCCGGATTGTGAATTCGGGTTTTCCCGGAGGTCAAAAACCGTTCGGAACGTTTTCCGGTCACCTCCTTTTTTCCCCGCGTCCCTCGCGGGCCTCTCCGAAACGCCCCCAGCGACGCGCTCCGCCCGGTCCGTTCTTCGGCTTTTCCGTTTCTTCCGCGCCATTTTCGGGTTTCCCCCGGCTTTTCTAGGCCCCGGCGGCCCGTTTCGCCGCGGGAAGCACCCCCTTCGTCTTCCCTCCCCTTCCCCGGACCCGGCTTCGCCCCCTTGCCTCAAGCTTCCCCTCCCCGCCTTCCGGGTCTTTCCCCTCGAATCAAACCGTTTCGCCACGTTTCGTACGGTTTAACTCCGTTTGGCGCCGTTTGACGTCGTTTCGCCCCCCCCGTCGCGGCGCGCCGCCCGACCTTCCCTTGCCCGCCCGCCGCCCCGCCCGGAAAGTTTCCGGATAACGGCGCGATTTCTCGCGAAAACCCCGCCAAAGCCGCGAAACGCGAGAATCCGGGGGATCTTCGCCCCCAAAACCCCGCCCCGAAACCCGAAGGGGTTTCCGTTCCCCCCGGCGGGTCTCCCGAAAGCCCGCGACCGCGCTCTCCGGAGGTCCGTTCCCGGAAGCCCGGTTCCCCGGGGAAAGGGGGAGCGGGAGGCCGGGACCGGTTTCGACGCCCGTCGACGGGCGAGCGGCGTCGATTTCGAAATCCCCGGGGTGGCGCGGGCGCGGGCGCGTCAAAACCGAATCGCGGACGGACTCGCTCTCCCCCGAAGCCACCACTTCATCTCGCGGCCCGGGCGTTTTGACCGCGACATCTCTCGCGCGCTCCCCGGGCCCCCGAACCCCCGCCCCTTGTTTTTTTATGGAAATGCGACGCGGTTTGGATTAAGATACCTGAAAGTTTTGGGGACCGCGCCGCTTCACGCGGGGTTTCCCGAAGCTTTGTCCCGCGACGGGCGGATCCGGTCAAAAGACGGGACTCGCGGGCACTTCCCGATTTTCAGGTCATAAAAATTCGCCGTTCTCTCGAAACGTCAAGTTTCGCGCGGGTTTTTGGTCTCGTCTTTTTGGAAAATGAAGTGTCGGGCCCGAATAAAGAAAGAAAATCTCAAATATTGTTTAAACAAACATTTTGTGAAAAATATTTGTTTTTCTTTCTCGTTTAATTTATTCCCGAGCGTTTATGGTGTATATTACACACATGCGCTCCGTCCGATCGTTTTTGCCCCGATATCCCCCGAACATTCCTTGAAAGGCGTCAAACGAAACGGACTCGGCGGGCGTTGGCCGAAAAACGGGTCCGGATTCCACCCGGGTTTCCCCGGGGAAGGCTTCGATTGGCGCCGCCCGCCCCGAATCCCCACTTCCCGCGCGCGTTCCCCCGAAAACCCGCGCCGCCGCGACGGGGGCCGCGCCACCCGAATTCACGCCCGTTCTTTGTTTCGAAGACATAAAGTTTTCTTTGGCCGGAATGCTCCCCGGTCCCTTTCGGAGGTCTTTTCACGATGACAAAAAATTTACCCCGCGGGGGTCTAGACAAGTCCGACGCCCCCATGGCCCAGGTGAGGGAAATCCTTTTCGGGGCTCAGTTGAAAGACATGGAAACCCGCTTCCGGAGACAGGAAGAGCGCTTCCTGAGGGAAATCAACGAAGTCAGGGAATCCTTGAGAAGCCGCCTGGACTCCCTCGAAAACCACATGAAAAGCGAAATCGGGGCCATGTTCAACAAGCTCGCCGAGGAGAAGGAAGAGCGGGAAAACTCCCTCAAAAACGAGGAAAAGGACCGCCAGGAAGCTCTCGGGGCGGAGGCGAGGGAAAGGGAGAACCAGGGGGAAAACCTCAAAAACGAGTTCCGGGACGGCATCGCCCGCGAGAACCGGGAACGCCAGGAATCCGACTCCCGCCTCTCGACCGAGCTCCGGAACGCCAACGAAAACTTCGAGAGAAAGGCGGGCATCATCTCCCGGAACCTCGACCAGACCGAAAGGGCGATAAGGGATCTCCTCATGCGGGAAACGACGAGCCTCTCGGACAAGATTGACGAGAAATACGCCGAGCTCGTGGCCATCATCGGAAAGACCTCCTCCCAGATCCGCTCCGACATGGTATACCGCACCGCCCTTTCCACCATGTTCACCGACACCGTGGCCAACCTCTCCAAACCCTGGAACCTCGACATGGACGACGTCGAGGAAGAGGCCAAGGACGTTTACGAGAGCGATTCCGGCGAAAACGAAAACCGGGAAGGCGAAAACGCCCCGGAAGGGGAAAACCAAAACCCCGAAGACCAAAACCCCGAAGACCAAAACCGGGGTTACGACGACCAAAACCGCGGAAACGACGGCCAGGGCGGATACTGAAAAAACGGCCGCGGCCCGAAAGGCCGGCCGGGGAATCCGGACCCTTTCGGGACCCTTTCCCCCCGTCCCCCGGGACTCCCGGTCCCGGAAACCCGCCGCGGGCGCCCCGGGGGACGGGACCGTCGCGCGCTGAGGAACACGAACGGACATGGGTTTATTCTCATTTTTTTCCAAAAAGAAAAAAATCGGGGGTTCCGAGCAGGGACCTCCCCCGAACCCCGCCCCCGGCGGGGACCCGGGCGGGAACGTCCCCGCCCCGGGCCCTTCGGACGACCCCTCCGTCTTCCCTTCCCTCTTCCCCGATGACCTTTCCGACTCCCGCGCGACCACCGACGACACTCCCGACCACACTCCCGAAAACACTCCGGACGACACTCCCGACCACACTCCCGAAGACACCCCCGACGACGCCCCTTTCGCGAATTTTCCCAAAACCGACCCGGATTCGAGCCCCGATTCCGGCCCGATTTCCGACCCGATTTCGACCGCCCCGGATTCGGGCGCGTCTCCCCGAAACGCGAACGACACGGAAATCGACCCGGGAATCGACCCGGGAATGAACCCGGGGGAAAAAGGCGCGTCCGACGCGGGAGAAACCGCGAACGCGAGGGAAACCGCCAAGAAAAACTTCGAGGAGAGCTTCCTCTCGGAGCTGGATTCCTTCTTTCCGGAACTGGCGGAACTCGCGGTCTCGGACAAACGCGTCCCGCGGGCCCCCGAAACGCCCGAAACGGCCCCCGGGAAAACGGCGGACGCCCGCGGGGAGGACCCCGCGATTCCCTTGGACGACGCGGTGGTTTTCGACCACGCCTTCGACGACCTCGCCCCGCCCGACGACGAATCGCCTTCCGACGACGAAACCCCGGTCGCTTTTTCGGAGAGCGCGGATCCGGGGGACGCGGCGGATAAACCGCCCCGGAAAAGCGACGACCCCGAACGTCACGAGGCGATAAGCTTAAGTTCCGAGGACCTCGGGGAAGACTTCGAACTCGCGGACGACCCGGAAGAAACGCCGAAAACCCGAACCTCCCCGGAAACCCCCGCCGCGGGCTTCGGAGCGGCTTTCGACGCGGGCTTCGGCGAGGGCTTCGGAACCGGTTTCGCGTACCTTTCCGCGGACAAGGCGCCGGAACGCGCGTTCGGGGACGGGGCTTCCCCGGAAGGAACCGGCGACGAAATCTTCGCGGGAACGGTCGACGAAACCTTCGCGGGGACCGACGGAGGAGCCATTGACCGCGGCGCCGAAGGCGGCTCGGAAGAAACCGACGCCGACCTTCTGCCTCCCCGACCCGACCCCTCCAGCGAAATGGGAAAGCTCCGGAGTCTCTTCTTCGAAAGGGAGCTGAAACAGCTCGACAGGCTCACCGACATCATCGACGACCCCCAGGCCCTGGCCCAGAGGATCGCGGGCGTCATAACCGAGGCCCTCCTCGTGAGGAGCCGCAAGGACGACAAACTCAACACGGTCCTGGCCCCGACCGTGGAAAAGATCTTCAGTTCCTCGGTCAGGAGAAACCCCGAGACCCTCGCGAACCAGATCTTCCCGGTCATAGGTCCCGCGATAAGAAGGTCCATCTCCGACACCTTCACCAGCATGCTCCAATCTTTCAACAGCATGCTGGAGACGAGCTTTTCCCTGAAGGGCGCGAAGTGGAGGCTCGAGGCCTGGAGGGTGCACAAGCCCTTCAGCGAGATAGTCCTTCTCCACACGCTTCTCTATCACGTGGAGGAAATTTACCTCATCCACGCCGAGTCGGGTCTCATCCTCGACCACCTCGTCTACGAGGGGGGCGAAAGCAGGGACGCCGAACTCGTCGCGGCGATGTTCACCGCCATCCGGGACTTCATAAGGGACAGCTTCTCGGTGGGCAAAAACGAGCATCTGGACAATCTGAGGTTCGGGGAGAGGACCATCTTCCTCCAGAGAACGGAAAAGGTCTTCATGGCCTGCGTGGTCAGGGGAAATCCCCCGGCCTCCCTGAAGCAGGACCTCCAGGACGCCCTGGAGCTCATGGTGGTGAACTCCGCGGACGACCTCGACAATTTCTCCGGGGACCCCGCCCCCTTCAAAAAGAACAGGGCCTTCTTCCAGCCCTTCCTGGTGGCCCAGTACGAGGAAAAGCCCCGGAAACTTCCCTTCCTCGTGAGGATGATCCCCGCGACAATCGTTTTGATTCTTTTGGCCCTTTTGGGTCTTAAAATTTACGACGACAAACTTATCGCGGAAAACGGGGCGGTCGAGGAGAGAAGGGCCGAGGAAAGAGCGGATTTTCGAACGAGGGCCAGGGCCTCCTTCGAAAAAAAGGTGAACGCGGCCATAGAGCGCTTGAACGACAGGCCGGGACTGGCCGTGGGGAGGGTCACCGAAATCGGCGACGGTCTTTACGAGGTGGTCTGCCTCAAGGACGAGCTGGCCGAGGACCCCGCGGCGGTGCTCACGGAAGCGGGCGACGTCCGCGAAAGCGCCTTCCGGCTCGTGGTCAAACCCTTCGTGTCCATGGACGGCCCCTTGGTGCGCCAAAGGATCGCGAACATCCTCGCTCCCCCCGGGACCATGGAAGTCGTTTTCGACGACGCGACAGGGGTCATTTCCTTGAAAGGCGACGCGCCCTTGGGCTGGCTCGTCTCGACCCTGAACAAATCGACCTCCGTCGCGGGGGTGAAGTCCGTGGACACCTCGGGGGTCCACAACGAGGACATCGCGAAGATGATCGCCCTCGTCCGGGAGATTAACGACGCCAACATACGCTTCCCCTTGGGGAAAGCCGAACCCATCCCGGAGGACGCGGGGAAACTCGCCGAGGCCATGGACAAATTGAAGGAACTCGAGGACCTGGCCCCGCGCCTGCAGGTCACGATCTCCCTCGCCATCTACGGGCACACGGACGCCACGGGCCAACCCATGCGCAACTACGAGCTCTCCCTCGAAAGAACCAAGACCGTGGCGGCCCTTCTCTACGCCCGGGGCTCCTACATGACCATCCGCAACTTCGCCATGGGCTCGGAGTTTTCCAAAAACGACCCCGGGGCGGACAAGCCCGTGGAGGACCTCGACAGCCGCAGGATAGAACTGCGCGTCTTCGTGGAGGGCGCCGGGGCCAACGCGGCGAAGATCCTGGGCCTCGACGTGGGGGACGCGTCCACCGGGGAAATCCCCGGGCCGCCGGAGTAGGGAAACGGGCCCGGACGGCCGCGCCTTTTCATGCCCCGGCCGGGGAAAGACCCCCGGGAGGCGGGCGGTCCCCCGCGTCTTCACGCGCCCGGCCCCGCGGGCCCCGTTCGGGGGGCTTTTCAAAAGCCGGTCAGTGTTTTATACTTTTTTTCTGATTTTTCGCCTTTTCCGGATTCGCCGCTTCGCGCGCGAAGGGGGAGGGAAAAACCGGACAATCGGCCAAAAACCCGAACGCGGGCGCGTCACGGCCGCGACGGCCCTCCCCGGAACGCCCCGATCGGGAGGCCGGGGGCCCGAAAACCGGCTTTGTCGCGCGGAGGACGCGAACACCTACGATGATTAACAAAAAGATATGCATGCTGGGGGCCTTCTGCGTGGGCAAAACGGCATTGGTGAGGCAGTTCGTCAACTCCATTTTTTCCGACAACTACCTCTCCACCGTGGGAGTCAAAATCTCCAAGAAGGTCATAAGGGAGGACCGGGAGGAAGAGGGAGGCGTGTCCCTGGTCCTGTGGGACATGGAGGGCCAGGACAATTACTCGACCGTGAATCTCTCTTACCTGAGGGGCGCCCACGGCCTCCTCTTCGTCGTGGACGGCACCAGGGGGGAGACCCTGTCCGTGGCCCTGAAGCTCCGGAACGAGGCCCTGAAGATCCTGGACCGGGGGGTGCCGGGCTATTTTTTGATAAACAAGTGCGACCTCGAACCCGAGTGGGAAGTGTCGGACAAGGTTCTGAGTTCCCTGGAATCCAAGGGAATCAAGATCGTCAAAACAAGCGCCAAGACGGGTCTGAACGTGGAACAAACCTTTCGGGACCTCACCTTGGACATGTTGGAGAAAACGTGACCGAAAACACCCCTCCCGCTCTCAGCGATTTCGACGGGGCCTTGGGACTGGAGTTTTTGAATTTCCTGGAATACGCCCTCCTCAAGCGCACGGGCCCGAGGAGCTACGAATTCTGCGGCCTCGTCCCGTCCTTTTACAAAAAGATCTTCACCGGGGATGACGGGCGCCTCGACAACCCCTGGGAACATTCCTTCATGCTCGAATACTTCCTTCTGGACGCCGAGGAGTTCTTCGAGCGTTCCCCCAAGCCCGGGGAGCGCATCAACTCCGGGATCTGGCTGGAAACCGACCACTCCTCCTCCGAGGAGATCCCCCTGATAGCCAGGGCCTGGCAGCTCAAGGACGAGCAGGTCATGAGCATCCAGGTCATCCACGAGGAGTACGCCGAGCGTCTCCGCATTTTGAGAAAGGCCCGCCACGAGCTCATGGAGAGGCGGAAGATCTCCACGGCCCTGAACTCCTTCAAGAAAAAGGCCCTCTTCGACGCCATGACCAAGCTCTACAACAAGGGCAGTTTCATGGACATACTCCAAGAGCAGGTCGAGAAGTTCAGGAACTACTCCCCCACCATGGCCCTCTTCATCATCGACGTGGACCACTTCAAAAACGTGAACGACACCCTGGGCCACCTCGCGGGTGACTCCATACTGATCCAGGTGGCCGAGGTCCTGAAGGCCTCCCTCCGCAAGAACGACTTTCCCGCCCGCTACGGGGGCGACGAGTTCACGGTCATAGCCCCGGACACCAACACCGAGCAGTCCCAGAAGCTCGCGGAAAAGCTCCGCTCGAGGATAGCCTCCCACGACTTCGGGACCGACAAGCTCCGGATCACCATAAGCGTGGGCTTCACCATATACCGCCCCGGGGAAACCCTCCAGAACTTCATAAGAAGGGCCGACCTCGCCCTCTACGACGCGAAGCAGATGGGCCGGAACATCGCCTGTTTCAGGGACCCCTGGCTCATAGACGACGAGGACGTCATCCCGGACTCGAGGCTCCCCGCCAAAAAAACGCCCCCCGCCTCCCAACTGGGCGCCGAGACCGCGAACGAACGGAAAGCGGCCGAAGGGAAAGCGGCCGAAGGGAAGGCGGACGACCCGAAAAACGACGACCCCGCCGAAATCTTCGACGCCGAAGAAAGCCCGGAACTGGACCAAGACCTCGAGGACTGCCCCGAAAACGACGCCGACGCGGAAGACAAGAACTGACGGGCCTCCCCCCCCGGCTCCCGGCCATCCGAACGATCCGGACCAAAGGAATCCGGAGGACCCGCGAAAAAAGATTTAAACCGGTATTTTAAAAGACAGCTTTCCCCGAAAAAAAATTTTTGACGTTTTTCCGAAAACGCGAAAATATTTTTCGCGCGACTTTCCCGGCGTCCGCCGAAGCGCGCCGTTTTCGGCGGGACCGGACCGAAAAGAGGTGTTCGCGAAGAAAAAAAATTCCGCTTTTGAAAATCAAACACACGCGAGGGCGTTTTTTTGAAAAAAACCCGGCGACCCGCGTTCCCGTCGGATCCCGAACGGATCCCGACCGGGTCCCCGACGGGCAAAGGGCTCGGGAAAAACGCCACCGGGGCGAGGGAGCCTTCGAGGCTGAAAGGCGCGCCTGGCGCGCGCGACCTCCATTACCTGATCCAGACAATGCTGGCGTAGGGAGCCTCACGGGACGAAAAGACGTCCCCGGCTCCCGATCGCCCGAGGGAGCAAACACATGTCACGTTTTTTTCATCGCGACCCCTTGCCGCTCAAGACGGCGCTCACGATAGCCTCTTCCGACAGCGGGGGCGGGGCGGGAATCCAAGCCGACCTCAAGACCTTCGCCGCCTTCGGGGCGTACGGGCTTTGCTGCCTGTCCTCCGTCACCGCCCAGAACACGACGGAGGTCGCGGCCTCGGAGTCCGTGTCCCCGGATCTGGTGACCGCCCAACTGTGGGCGATCTTCTCGGACTTCAAGGTCGACGCCGTGAAGATCGGTCTCATCGGAAACGCCCGAAACACCCTCGCCGTCGTCGAATTTCTTAAAGACCTCGAGGCCAACGGCGTTCCGAAGGTTCCGGTGGTGGTGGACCCGGTCATGGTGAGCGCCTCGGGTCACGCGTTTTTGGGGGACGAAGCCGTCTCGGCCTTGAAAGATCTCTTCCGCCTCTCGACCCTCGTCACGCCCAACGCCCGCGAGGCCGCGAGACTCTCGGGCTTTCCCTTTTCCGACGTCGCGGGGGCGACGGCCGCGGCCGAAAGGCTCATGAAAACCCACAATCCCGGGGCCGTTCTTTTGAAGGGGGGCCATCTTTCCGGGTCCGAGGCGGTGGACATCCTCCTCGAAGGGGACGGAACCCTTTCCTTCCTCACCTCCCCCAGACTGAACGCGACGTCCGACCACGGGACCGGTTGCACCTTGTCCTCGGCCATCGCCGCCTGTCTCGCCCTGGGACTCCCCTTGAAGGACGCGACGCTCGCGGCCAAATCCTACGTCCACTCCGCCATGAGGGAAGGACTCCCCCTGGGGAAAGGCCGCGGACCCCTCCACCACTTCCACGGTTTTTACGGCTACTCCCTCCCGGAAAACCGCGCCACCGGCCCAGCGGCGTCCGCCGAAGCCCCGGCCGAAGCCGCGAAAGCGATTCCAATCCGCGACGAGACTCCCGAAACCGCGATCCCCTCGTTCCCCGAAGGCGTCCCGGGCGCCCCCGCTCACAGGGCGTCTTTCCCCGGCGGACGCGGCGCGCGCGGAGGCGGACCCGGCGGCGGGTGGGGCGGATGGCGGGGGAAACACCTCTCCCGGGCCTTCGCGCCCCCTTTCCTCACGAGTCATCCCTTCGCCGAAAACCTCGGGAAGGTGAGGGAAAAATCCCCCCTGATCCTGTGCCTCACCAATTTCGTGACGGTCGCGGATTGCGCGAACGCCCTTCTCGCGATCGGGGCTTCCCCGGTCATGAGCCTGTCCCCGGAAGACGCGGGCGAAATCGCGGCCTTCGCGGCGGGCGTCGTGTTGAACATCGGGACCTTGAACGACGAAACACTCGCGTCAATGAAAAAGGCGGCGGAAATCGCCCGCGCCCGGAAGATCCCCGTGATTCTCGATCCCGCGGGGGTCGGGGCCACCTCCGTCAGGAAAAAGGCCGCCCTGTGGCTCGCGGAAATCGCGAAACCCGCGGTCATCAGGGGAAACTCCCAGGAGATCCTGGCCCTCGCGGGAACCCTGGGTCAAAGGCAAAAGGGAGTGGACTCGGACTCCGCCCAAAACCTCGGGGAACTCGCGGAAACGGCCAAAACCCTCGCGAAAACCACGGGCGCCGTGATAGGCGCGACGGGCGAGACCGACGTCGTCGCGAACGCGAAAGAGGTCATCTTTCTCAAAGGGGGCTCTCCCCTCATGACCAAACTCACCGGCACGGGGTGTGTTTTGTCCGCCGTCGTCGGGGCCTTCGTCGGGGCCCGGCCCCAAAACCCCCTGGACGCCGCGGCTTCGGCCATGAGTTTTTTGAAACTCGCGGGAGAGAGGGCGGAAAAGGCCCTTTCCCCGCCCGGGGCCCTGGGGGAGCTGAAAGCGAGGCTCCACGACGCCCTGTCCCTCATCCGTTGAGGGTGCCCGCGGGCGCCGAAAGACGCCGACGAAAAAAACGCCCGAAACCGAAAAACCCGGGAAAAACCCAAGGAGAGCCCCGTGCTTCGCAAAAAAGCCCTTTACCCCAAAATAAGACTCACCCTGGTGGTCGGCCCCGCCGACTCCGCCCCCCGCGCCCCCGCGGAACTGGCGGCCCTCGCCTTCGACGGCGGGGTCACCGCCCTCCAGCTCCGGGACAAAACCCTTCCCGACGGGGAACTCCTGAAACTCGCGAAAGAGTTGAAGGCCCTCGCCGCGGCCCGCGGGAAACTCTTTCTCGTGAACGACAGGCCGGACATAGCCCTCGCCTGCGACGCCGACGGCGTCCACCTGGGAGAAGGGGACATGCCGGTCGCGGACGCCGCGAGGATTCTCCCCAAGAGCATGATCATCGGATACTCCGCGTCCAGCGCCGCGTCCGGCAAGGCCGCCATCCTGGCCGGGGCCGACTACCTCGGGGTGGGGGCCCTCTTCCCCTCCCCCTCCAAGCCGGAGGCGACGGTCCTCTCCCCGGAAACCATCACGTCCATCGTCGCCCTGACGTGGCCGACCGCGGGCATAGGGGGGATAACGACCTCCAACGCCCATCTGGCCTGGGCCCGCGGTTTCAACGGGCTCGCCCTCATATCGGCCTTGGCCGGGGCGGAAAACCCCGGGGCCGCGGCCGAAAAAATCTTGAGCGGTTGCGTTTGATTGTCGTCAACCCGGGGCGCCGCGCGCGACGGGGCCTTTCCCGCGAAATGAAAAAGGGGATTCGCGGTCGTTAAGCGAACGCCCGCGGCTCCCCTTCGTTTTTTTTATTTTTTGAAACCCCGGCGGAAACGTCGGCGTTTTCCGCGAAACCGCGAAATAATTTTTTTATCCGCGACCGCCCCCGGCCTTCGGAGCCGGCTCAGGCCGGTTTCGGAAGCGCGGCCTGCCAGGCCTTGGCGTGAGACTTCTCGTAGGCCTCGATCTCGCCCGCGGATTCCGCGAGGGTGAGGGTTATCTGGTCCTGACCGCCCATTAACATTTTTTTGACGTAGGGGTCGATCTCGAAGGAAATGACCCACCCCCGCGAGTCCGAGAGTTTTTGCGTCTCGACGTTCGCTTCCAGCTCGTAACCGTCGTTCTCCTCGATCCTCGCGCAAAGCCCCGCGACCTCGTCCGCGGGGAGCTGTATCAAAAGGAGCCCCACCTTGGAGCTGTTGTTTCTGAAAATGTCCCCGAAGCTCGGGGCTATTATGGCCCTGAAGCCGTAATCGAGGAGGGCCCAGGTCGCGTGCTCGCGGCTGGATCCGCATCCGAAGTTTTCCCCGGCGGCCAAGAAGCCCGCGCCCTCGTAGCGGGGTTTGTTCAGGATGAAATCGGGGTTGTCGCGGCCGTTTTCGTCGAATCTCAAATCGTTGAAGAGATTCGCCCCGAAGCCCTCCCTTTTTATGCTCTTCAGGAACTGCTTGGGGATTATCAAATCGGTGTCGATGTTGGGTCTGTTCAGATAAGCCGCCCTGGCTTTGAAGGTTTTGAAGGCTTCCATTTCGAGGCTCTCTTTCCGTGACGCGGGTCCGAGGGGTCGTTGACCCCGGTCAAGTCCCGTCATGTTACCACAAAAGCGACGGCCCTTCTTCCCGAAAAGAAGGGACCCCCCGCGGGGGCCGCCGGGGCGGGTTCCGAACCGGAAAGGGAAAGGGATCGGAAACGATCGGGAACCCCGACGTTTCCCCCGCGCGGCGGGCTTTCGCCAAATGAAAAACGGGGTCGCGATGCCCCGGATTCAATGAAAAAACCGTCCCCCCGGCTCGCGGAAACCCCGACGCCCGCGCGACCGGGAGCCTTTCCCCGGGCCGAAACGGGGATTCTTTGCCTTAATCGGCTTTTCTTGTGGTAAAATGGCCGGGGTGAGGGGGGAGAAACCCCTTCCCGTCCAAACCGCGTCATTGGAAACACCCGAAATCCGAATCCGCCGAACGAGGCGTCCGGAACCGACCGGACGCGGTTTGCCGTACCGCCCCGAAATTCCCGCGACCCGAATGAACCGATTCGTTCGAGGGCATCCGGGGGCGCGCGCCATATTCCGGAAACCCGGCCGTCCCCCCGAGGGCCCCCCGTTCCGCCCCGGCTCCCCCGCGAAAGCGAGCGCGAACGCGCGGCGGGGGGGAGCCCGGAGGCACTTTCCGGCTTCCCCCGCCTTTTTTCGGGCCTCCGTCCCCCCGGAACTTTGACGACGAACCCGGGGCCCGTCCCGAAAACGACGAAAACCAAAACACGAAAATACCCGTCCGGGCCCGCCCGCCCGTGAAACCGCGGAGGGCGCGCGACCCTTTTCGAAACGGCATCCGTTCGAATCCCCCCCCTCGGGGGGTTCCGGGGATTCTTTCGAAACGCGGCCCGGGACAAACGATTCACGAGCGATTGACGCGCGATTCAAGAGGTGTTCTTTTTCAAAATGACCGAAAACAACATCCCGCCCGACGGGAAACCGTCGGATTTCAAATATTTTCCGGGAATCGACGTGGGTTCCGTGAGCGTCAAACTGGCCCTGGTCGACGCGTTCGGAAATCTCGTCGAAAGCGCTTACCTCCGCCACCAGGGGAGGCCCTTTCCGACGACGGAAAAGGCCCTCTCCGAACTCGTCGGGAAATATCCGGGGGCCGAAATACTCGCCCCCAGGGTGACGGGAAACGGTTCGGGGATTCTCGCCCCCCTTCTGGGGGGGACCGCCATGGGCGAGGTCACGAGCCTCACGGTCGCGGCCAAAAATCACGGGCTTTCCCCGAGCTCCTTAATCGACATCGGGGGCGAAGACACGAAACTCCTGTGGTTCAAAGAGGAGGGGGACGAACTGACCCTCGCCGACTTCGCGATGAACGCCCTCTGCGCCGCGGGAACGGGTTCCTTTCTGGACCAGCAGGCCCACAGGCTGGGCTACGACATAGAAACCTTCGCGACCCTCGCCCTCAAGAGCGAGGTGCCCCCGAGGGTCGCGGGGCGCTGCAGCGTCTTCGCCAAGAGCGACATGATCCATCTCCAGCAGTCCGCGACCCCGGACTACGAGATCATCTACGGCCTGTGCCTCGCCATGGCGAGGTCACTCAAAAGCGGGCTCGCCCGGGGAAGGGCCTTAAAACCCCCGGTCCTCTTCACGGGCGGGGTGGCCGCGAACCCCGGTCTCGCGAGGGCTTTGCGGGAGATCCTCGAACTCGACGAAACGACCTTGGTCATACCCGAGACGAGCTTCGTCTTCGGGGCCCTGGGGGCCGCCCTGGCCTCGAGGGAAGACCTCGCCGGGGCCCGAAACCGCGCGGCCGGGTCCGCGACGGTTCCCGCGAGGGCCATGGACCTCGCGAAACTCAGGGAATGGCTCCTCTCCCCCCACGAGCCCCCGAGGCGTCAGAAGCCCCTCGTCGGAAGAAAGACCAAACCCGGGGCGAGCGTCTTCGACTGGTCGAAGATTGACGAAAAGAATCCCCTTCCGGTCTACGTGGGCGTGGACGTGGGCTCGGTTTCCACCAACATCGCCCTCGTGGGGGAGGACGGGACCCTCGTGAGCCGCCAGTACCTTCCCACCGCGGGGCGGCCCCTCGAGGCCATAGCCAAGGGTTTTTCCGAACTTCCCGAAGAGGCGAAACTCAAGACGAGGGTCCTGGGGGTGGCGACCACGGGCTCGGGGAGGTATCTCTCCCAGGATTTCATCGGCGCGGACATGACCGTGAACGAAATCACGGCCCAGGCCACCGCGGCGGTGGGAATAGACCCCACCGTGGACACCATCTTCGAGATAGGGGGCCAGGACTCCAAGTACATCTCCCTCAAGGACGGCGTGATAATCGATTTCATGATGAACAAAGCCTGCGCGGCCGGAACCGGCTCCTTTTTGGAGGAGCAGGCCGACAAGCTGGGCCTCGACATCATCGGGGAGTTCGGGGAAACGGCCCTGTCCTCGGAGGCCCCGGTCCACCTCGGGGAACGCTGCACGGTTTTCATGGAGTCCGATCTCGTCCACCACCAGCAGAACGGCGTGAACGTCAGGGATCTGACCGCGGGCCTCTGCCACGGGATAGTCGCGAACTACCTCGGGAGGGTCGTGGAAACGAGAAAGGTCGGGGAAAACGTCTTCTTCCAGGGGGGCACCAGTTTCAACGAGGGGGTCGCGGCGGCCTTCGAGAGCCGCCTCGGAAGACCCGTGACCGTCCCCGACAACGCGGACGTGACCGGAGCCGTGGGAGCGGCCCTGATAGCCCGGGACAGAAGGACCTGGAAGGAGAGCTCCTTCGCTGGCTATGACCTTTCCCGCAGGGAATATTCCGTGAAGAGTTTCGAGTGCCGGCACTGCGCGAACCGCTGCGAGATAAGGGTGGTGTCGGTCGCGGGGGGCGCCCCCTACTACTACGGCTCCCGCTGCGACCGCTACGAGGAACTCTCGGGAAGGAAAACCCCCCCCCGGAGGCACCCGGACCTCTTCAAATACCGTTTCGAGAGGTGTTTCGAGGCCCCGGAACTTGCCGACTCCCCTTACGGGAAAGGCCGGGGCAAGCGCCCCTTCAAAAAGAGGGTGGGACTCGTCCGCAGCATGTTTTTCGCCGAACTGGGTCCCTTCTTCTCGGTCTTTCTCTCGGAACTCGGCTTCGAGCCCGTCTGGTCCTCCCCGACCAACAAGAGCGTCATCCACAAGGGCTGCGAGAGGACCGAGGGCGAGTTCTGTTTCCCCGTGAAATCCGCCCACGGCCACATCCTCGACCTCATCGACAAAAAGGTGGACCGCGTCTTTCTCCCCTCCCTCGTGAACATGCCCGAATCCGCCCCGGTGAACGGCCAGGCGAGCGATTTCCCCCTGGACTTCGCGAGGGGCGAAACCCCCGACGGGAAAGGGAACGGCAAAGGCAACGGGAAAGGCAACGGAAAAACCGGGGGAAACCCGGCCGCGAACGGTTCCGCGAAGGCCCCGGACAACGCCGCCTGCCCCTACTCCCAATCTCTCGCCTTCACGGCCCCCGCGGCCCTGGACCTCTCGCCCCCCTTTTTGGTGAGGGGCCCGGTCTTCTTCGGGGAAGGGGAAAAATCCCTCGCGAAATCCCTCGCCGAGATCGCGAAAAAGCTCGGGGCCAAGGCTTCCGAGGTTCCGGGAGCCTTGAGAAAGGCCAAAGAGGCCCAGAAAAACTTCGGGGATTCCCTTCTCGCCAAGGGCCGGGAGGTCTTGAACAATCTCGGGGAAGGGGACATGGCCATGGTGGTCGTGGGAAGACCCTACAACTCCTTCGACCCGGGCCTGAATCTCCGTCTCAACGAGAAGATGGCGGATTTGGGGATACTCGCCCTTCCCATGGACTTTCTCCCCCTGGAAAACGTGGGCGAGGAGCCCTTCAACCACTACTGGAGATACGGCCAGAAGATAACCACCGCGGCGGAGATAATCGCGAGAAATCCCCGCCTCGAGGCCCTCTACATCTCCAACTTCGGCTGCGGGCCCGATTCCTTCATCCTCCATTTCTTCCGCAACACCCTCGGGGACAAGCCCTTCCTCGAGATAGAAATAGACGAGCACTCCTCGGACGTGGGGGCCGTGACGAGGCTCGAGGCCTTCCTGGATTCGCTGGCCGCGAGAAAGGCCAGGGGCCGCGCGGGGGAAAACGGCGGCAAGGCCGTCTCCCGCCCGAAGATCTCGAGGGGCCCCAAGAGGGGACAGACCGTCTACGTGCCCCCCATGTGCGACCACACGAGGACCGTGACCGCGGCTTTGAGGGCCGCGGGCCTTCCCGCGGTGGCCATGCCCCCCTCGGACTCGAGAACAATAGAACTCGGAAGGTCCCAGACCTCCGGGAAGGAATGCTATCCCCTGATCCTGACCGTGGGGGATTTTTTGAAACTCACGGAAGACAAGGACTTCGACCCCGAGAGGTCGGCCTTCTTCATGCCCTCCTCCAACGGGCCCTGCCGCTTCGGGCAATACGGCCGCTATCTTTCCCTGATCTTGAAAAGAATCGGGCTCCGGGACCTGGAAGTCCTGAGCCTCGACCAGACCGGGGGCATGTACGACGCTTTGGGCGAGGCCGGGGCCGCGAGGGGAACCAATCTCGTCAAAAACATCTGGGACGGTCTTTCCGCGGTCGACGTCCTCCAAAAGGCCCTTCTCCGCGCGAGGCCCCGGGAAAAGAGACCCGGCCTCGCGGACGAGGTCCGCGAGGACGCCCTCCAATCCCTCGAGACCGCCCTGGAGTTCGGAAACTTCAAGAGTCTTCTGGCCGCCATGACCAAGGCCAGGGACAATTTCCTGGACGTCCTTCTCCCGGAAAACGAGACCCCCCCGAAACCCTCGGTGGGCCTCGTGGGGGAGATCTACGTGCGTTCCAACGATTTCGCGAACGAAAACGTCATAAGGCGCCTCGAGGCCCTTGGCGCCGAGTGCCGGATCCCGCCCTTCACGGAATGGATCTTTTACACGGGCATGGTCAACAACATGAGGGCCCGGAGGGCGGGCGACTTCAAAAAACGCGTGAAAACAAGACTCACCCTCATGTATCAGGCCAGGGAGTACGACAAAATCGCCGCGACCTTCAAGGGCTTCTTCCCCGACGGCGCCAAGGAACCCCCGGTGCGGGAGGTCGTGGAACTGGGGGAAATCTTTTTGGACAGGGCCTTTCAGGGAGAGGCCATTCTCTCCCTCGGAAAGGGACTGGAATTCTACCGCCGCGGGGCGAGCGGCCTCGTGAACATCATGCCCTTCACCTGCATGCCCGGAATGGTCGTGGGAGGCCTTTCCACCCGCTTCAGAAAAGAGGCCGGGGGACTCCCCCTCTTGAACCTCGCCTTTGACGGCCAAAGCCAAACCAACACCCAGGCCCGCCTGGAGGCCTTCATGTATCAGGTGGCGAATTTCAAAAATCCCAAACTTCACCCGCGAATGTGATAAAATGCCCGCGGGGGGACTCGCGCCCTTTTCGGGGCTTCCCGGGCCTTTCCGGGCGGCCCCCGGGGCTTTTCCTTCGGGTCCCGACGCCGGCCGCGCGGCGGACCCCGAAGCGGACCCCGAAGCGGGCCCCGAAGCGTGCCGATGCCTTGGCGGATCCGGATCCCCGAAGGAAAAACCCCCGAAAAACGGGGACGAATTTTTTTCGGGGGAAAACTCCCGGGGTCCCGGACTTTTTCAAGTCCGAACCCCGGCCGAAAACCGCCGCCGCCCCGTTCGCGTTCGTCGCGGTCATTGATTTCCGGGGGTTTTCCCGAAAAAAACCGCGCCGCCCGCGACCGACCCCCGCGACCGACTCCCGCGACCGGATCGCTCGTCCGCAATCGCGGGTCCGCCCTCCCCATTGGTTTTTCGGGGACCCCGAACGTCATCCGGACCCGTCCGGACCCGTCCTGACCCGTCCGGAAACATCCGGACCCGTCCCCCCGGACGATTTTTTCAAATCGTCTTTTTTCTCCGAATTTTCGGGGACAAATTTTCGGGGGACCCCATGAATTTCCAAATCCCCGCCCGAAAGCGGGACGCCCGGTCCCCCCGGCCAAAACCGGAGGGACCAGCGGCGACGCCGACAGCCGAAGAAATCAACCGGCCGCGACGGCCGGAAAGAGAGAGAAAGGGTTCCCGCCGGGGAAACGAAAAAACCCGGACGGACGGCCCGAAAAAAAAGACCGCTTGGACATTTCGCGCCCGGCCGCGTCCCGACGACGGGGAAAAACCCGAAGGAAGGCGCGGGCCGGGGCGGATCCAAAACACCCCAAACGATCCCCCGGCCCGGGGACCTTCGAAAATCCCCGGACCGCGCGGTCCCGGAGCGATTCCGGGGCCCCCGCGCGGGACGAAAAAACACCGTGTTTCACAGGAGAAACAGTGGACAAAATTCTCATAAACGCCGTTGACCCCGAGGAGTGTCGCGTGGCGATGCTGGATCACAAGGGCGTGCTCCAGGAATATTACACCGACACCGCCCAGAGGCAGCTCAGCCTCAATAACATTTACAAAGGCCAGATAAACAACATCGAACCCTCGCTCCAGGCCGTGTTCGTCAATTTCGGATCCGACAGGAACGGTTTCCTGCAGGCCACGGACATCCATCCGGAATACTACCAGGAGAAAGGCCACAACTCCCAAGGCTTGGACATCAAGCGCGCCCTTCTGAAGAATCAGCCGATCCTGGTCCAGGTGACCAAGGAGCCCAGCCTCATCAAGGGGGCGGCCCTCACCACCTACATCTCCCTCGCGGGAAGGTTCGTGGTTTTGACGCCGGGAAGAACGAGCGTGGGGGTCTCGAGAAAGATCATGGCCGACAGGGAGCGCGCGAGACTCAAGGCCATAGCCGAGACCCTTCCGGTTCCGGAGGGCTGCGGCTACATCGTGCGCACGGTCGCGGAAAACAGAACCAAGGAAGAGCTGGCCGAGGACCTGTACCAGGTCTACAACCTCTGGGAAGACATCCGGAAACAGGCCCTCACCGCGAATTCCCCGGGACTGGTCTACCGGGAACACGACCTCGCCATTAAAATTTTGAGGGACCATTACACCCCCGACTGCTCCGAGATTCTGGTGGACGAGACCGAGACCTACAAGAAGGTCCTGGACTACATCAAGGTCATAGCCCCCGGTCAGCAGTCCAAGGTGCGGCTCCACCTCGAAAAAAGACCCATCTTCGCCCGTCACCAGCTGGAGCAGCAGCTCGAAACCATCCATCAGGCCCAGGTGAGACTCCGGGGCGGGGGGTCCATAGTCATAACCCCCACCGAGGCCCTGGTCTCCATAGACGTGAACTCCGGAAAGGGCACGAGGGAGGAAAACCTGGAGGACACCGCCTTCAACACCAACATGGAAGCGGCGGAGGAAGTGGCGAGGCAGCTCAGGCTCCGGGACCTCGGGGGCGTGGTCGTCATTGACTTCATCGACATGAGGGACGAAAGACACCGCAGGGAAGTGGAAAGAAAACTGAGGGAAGCCTCCAAGGACGACAAGGCCAAGATGGACTTCGCGTCCATCTCCAAGTTCGGGCTTTTGGAGCTGACCCGTCAGAAACTCCGGCCCCCCATCGAGGCCGGCATCTACACCACCTGCCCCCACTGCAAGGGCAAGGGTCAGGTCTTCACCTCCGAGTCCGCGGCCATCGCCTTCCTGAGGCAGGCCACCCAACTCCTCTCCATCAAGGGGGGCCTGGGGTCCCTGACCGCCAAACTCAACCAGGACGTCGCGAACTACCTCCTGAACCACAAGAGGGCGGACCTTCTCCGTTTGGAGGAACGCCACAAGGCCAAGATCCTCCTCTCCGGGGACGTGACCTACCCGCCGAGTTACTCCGAGATCTCCACGGAAAAGAAATCCCAGGAGGTCCAAAACCCCAAACCCGGCCAGATCGTGAGATCCCCCGAGGAACCCGAGGAAAACCACGTCTTCCACCCCGCCCCGGCCCCCGTTCCCGTTCCCGCCCCCCAGAAAGCCGGCGGCGCCAACGGCAAGGGAAAATTCGAAAAAGCCCACAAGAGACCCAAGAGGCCCTTCCGGGGCGCCGGCAAGGCCGTGAGGATCTTCAACGAGTGAGACGGGGAAAGGAAGAATCGAAAGACCGGGACGTTTCCGTCGGCCTCCCCGGGGACCCGGCCCCTTCCGGCGAAAAGGGGCGCCGCGACGGGAAACTTCCCGGGCCCTCGCCCCGCGACGACGAAAAGCGCGCGCGGGGGGCCCTTTTTCCCCGCGTTCTCCGGTTCCCTTCCCCGTCCTTGTCATTGGCCCTTCTCCTCGCGTTTTCGTTTCTCGCGGGCTGCGCCCCCGACCGTCCGGAGAGCGGCCGCTTGGAAAGCCCCCCCGTGTTTCCCGAGAGGAAACTCCTTCTGGTCTTCGAAAGGGAGTCCGACTTCGCTCCCCTCGCGAACAGGGAAGTGGTCGTCCGGGTGAGCGCTCCCGCCAAAGTTTTGATCCCCGCCGGGGGAACGGCCGTGACCGACGAGAACGGAGCCGTCGAGGTGGTCTACGGCCCCGTCTCCCGCTACGACGAAAACGCCCTGAAAGCGGGGGACCTCATCATAGACTACCCCGCCACCCTGTGGCTGAGCATGGACCTCAACGAATACGAGACCTTCGAGTGGGAAGTGGACGACTCTTTGTCCTTCGCCCGTTACGCCGACCCCTTGTACCGGGGCCTGAACAGGGAACCCGACGGGGAGCCGGCATACCTGAACCTTTTCTTGCCTTGAGTCACGCGCTTTTTTCGCCTTTTTCGCCTCTCCCCTTTTTTTCGCCCCGCCCGTCCCGAGAAACGCCCTAAACGCTCGAAACGCCCGAAGCGATTGAACCCTCGGAAAAACCCGCCGTCGCGGACGCGAAAAATTTTTTTTGGCTCCGAAGACGGCGTCGTTTTCGAAAACCCTCCCCCGGGGGGTTCGCCCGCGACGCCGAAATTCATGGTTTTTCCCCGGGGTTTTCGGGGGGATTTTTCCGTCATCTCCCGCCGCGGACGATTCCCTTCGCGCCCGGCGACGGAGCTTTTTAAACCCTTTTTCGTAAAGCCCCGGATAAACAAACGCGAGATTACCGTAAAACCAAAGACGCAATCCCGGGGAAACCGCCGAAAGGTCCGTATTTTACCCGCTTTCCGCGATTTTTCGAGCGAACGCGCCCTTGAAAAAAGGCGTATAATGACCCGTTCGGTCCGCGCCGTTTAAAATTGTCCCCGGGCGGGCCCGCCGAAAACCAAAGAAAAACCGACCATCGTCCAAAGCCGAAAAACAAAGGCCCGCGCGCCGATCCCTTCCCGGGGGACGCGCCGCGAAGCGGAAAGAAGAAACCCGAAATGTTGTTCGCCGATCTCCACAAATACCTCAAGGACAACGTGAGCTACGAACCGGACCTCACGGAGCTTCCCTTGACGGGGCAAAGGATTCGCAATTTCGACTTTCGCTCGGAAGCGACGGGGATCCTCGCGCACGCCTCCAACGGGCTCGTGCCCGTGCCCGCGGAGAACCTGGACCCCGAAGACAGGGAAATCGGGCGGGTCATGAACTCCATAAGCATGACCCCGGACCATGAAATCGCGGAGAACGGGAATTTCAGGTACCACGTGATCATGCCCGGGGATCGGGAAGAAACCGACGGTGCCCTCATCGTCATCCACGGTTTCAACGAGAGGCACTGGACCAAATACCTCCCCTGGGCCTCCCACATGGCGACGGAAACGGGGAGGGCCGTGATACTCTTCCCCATAGCCTTCCACATGAACCGCTCCCCGGACCTCTGGAACGACTCCCGTCTCATGAAGGCCATGAGTACGCTCCGAAAAAAACTCTGTCCCGCCGTGATCCACTCGACCCTCTCCAACGCCGCGATAAGCGTCCGCTTGTCGGCGAACCCCGCGAGGTTCTTCTGGTCGGGACTGCAGTCCTATTTCGACGTGAATCTCCTCATGGCGCGTCTTTTGAACGGGGAGCACCCCGGAATCCGGAAGGGGGCCTCGGTCAACTTTTTCACCTATTCCATAGGCACCTTCCTCGGCGAGATCATCATGATGACCAACGACCGGGGCATGTACGACCGCGCGAAATTCGTGACCTTCTGCGGGGGACCGGTCTTCAACAGGCTCTCCCCGGTCTCCAAGTTCATCCTGGACTCCGAGGCGGACGTGCTTCTGTATTCCTTCCTGGTGGAACACCTGGAGAGCCACTTCAAGACCGACCCGGCCTTAAACGACTACCTCATGAACGACGAGCTCCCCTTCGGGAGGAACTTCAGGTCCCTTCTGAACTACAGACTCGACAGGGCCTACAGGGAAGAAAAATTCGCCGGCATGGCGGATCGCGTCCTCGCCGTCGCCCTCGCCAACGACGAGGTGGTGCCTCCCTACGAGGTCATCAACACCCTCCAGGGCACCAAGAGGGATCTGAAGATCCCCGTGATCGTGTCGGACCTCCCCTATCCCTACCGCCACGAGGACCCCTTCCCCGCGGGGAGCCCCAAGAACGCGGCCGCGGTCGACGAGTCTTTCCGGAAGATCTTCGCCCCGATCTGCGACTTTTTGAGGTGAGGGGGGATTTCCCCCCGGGCTTTTTCGCGGCCTTTCCCGGCGCCGCGGCGTCGCAAAAAAACAAAAAAACAATTCGCGCTTCGAAGAGGTAAAGATGCAGACAAACGTGGGCTTGTTGGGTTACGGAACCGTGGGGGCGGGCGTCGCCAAAATCATTTCCCTCGAGGACTCCCTTCTCAGTCAGAAGATCGGATGGTCCCTGAAACTCTCCAAGGCGGTCGTGCGCGACCCGGAGAAACACAGGGCCTTCACGCCCCCTCCGGGTCTCCTCACGACGAATCCCGACGAGGTGGTCGGAAACCCCGACATCCCCGTGGTGGTCGAAGTCATGGGGGGAATAGAGCCGGCCCGCTCTTTCGTTTTGAAGGCCCTCCGGTCCGGGCAGCACGTGGTCACCGCCAACAAGGCCCTCCTCGCCACCCACGGGAGGGAGATCTTCGAGACGGCCCTGCAAAACAAAAAGGAAATCTTCTTCGAGGCCGCCGTGGCGGGGGCCATTCCCGTCATCCGCACCCTGAAGGAAGGCCTCGCCGCGAACCGGATCCAGAGCGTCTTCGGCATCCTGAACGGCACGACCAATTACATCCTGACGAGCATGGCCCAGGAGGGGACCTCCTTCGCGGACGCCCTCGGGGAGGCCCAAAAGCTGGGCTACGCCGAGGCCGACCCCGCCGCGGACGTGGAGGGGACCGACGCCGCCCACAAGCTCGTCCTTCTCACCGCCCTCGCCTACGGCGTGCTTCCGGGTCTCGGGGACATCCGCGTCGAAGGCATAACCGGCCTCGAGGCCCTGGACTTCAAGTTTGCCCGCGCCCTGGGTTACGTGATAAAACTTTTGGCGGTGAGCAACTTGAACCCGGGTGACGGTCGTCTGGAGTTTCTCCTTGCCCCGGCCCTCCTCCCCCGGGACCACCTTTTGGCGGGGGTGTCGGGGGTCATGAACGCAGTCATGGTCCGCGGTCACGCCTGCGGGGACATATTCCTCTCCGGGGCCGGGGCCGGCATGCTTCCCACCGCCTCGGCCGTGGTGGGGGACATCATAGAAATCGCCCGCATCGCCCACAGCGACTCGCCCCCGACCAAGCCCTCCCTCGGATGGCAAAACCTCAAGGACGAGGCCGTGAAACCCGCGGGGGACATCCGCTCCAGCTATTACCTGAGGTTCAGCGTGCACGATCGCCCAGGGGTCCTCTCTGCCCTGAGCGGGGTCTTGGCGAAGCATGACATAAGCATCGCCCAGGTCATCCAGAAGGGCGTGAACCCCGAAACCGGCTCCGTGTTTTTGGTCATCCTGACCCACGCGACCCCCGAAAAAGAACTGACCGCGGCCCTGGTCGAAGCCCGGGGACTCGACACCCTGACCGCGGAACCCAAAGTCATAAGGGTCGAGGACTTTCTCGCGGTCTGAGGACAAAGGCTTTTTGGACGAACCGGACGAACCCGAGGCGGGACGCGCGGGACGCGGCTGCCCGGCGAAGGTTTCGTTCATCATGGAATTCGAGGACGCGCGGGTCCCGAAAATCGCGCCAAAGACCGGCGATGACCGAAAAAGGTTTCCGCGAACGCCCGGTTCTGGTTTCGCGCGTTTTTCAACCCGCCGGCTTTTTCTATTTGGTTAAACTTTCAAAAAAAATTTTATCTCCCAAAATAAAAAGCATTTTAGTTTCGACGTCGAAGGAGGTTTAGAAGAAATGGCTCCGAGAGTTTCCGGGGAAAAGGAAAAACTGACGATCAACTTCGGAAACGGGTGGTTGTTCGAAGAATTATTGAAAAAATCCGGGTATGACGAAGTCATCAAGACGTCCATGCCCGAAAACGTCAACATCGACACGTTGATTACATTCATCGCTTACATGTGGCTCGTGACAATCCGGAATCAGAAGGGGTCCGACACTTCGTCCGAATTTTGGGCCGAATCCTATTTTCGCGTCACGCGTCCCGACGCCAAATTGGATTCCGACGACATTTCCGAATTGTTTCTCGAATTGGGAGCCGAGGAAACATGCCGACGCTTTTACGAAGCCAATTTGGATTTCGCCTCGCGAAGCGGCGTCAAAAGCGTGACGTTGATCGATGAGACCATGACAAACGAAGACTTCGAAAAACCCTTGCCGAAAACGAGCGGCCGCCCCGAAAAAACCGGATACGGAACGGGAATGTTTAATTTTTTCGACGACTCGAATAAAACTCCGGTTTTCGTGAAATTCGTGTCCGGAGACTTGATTGACGTCGCCACCGCGGAAAACACCTTTGAAGAAACGGAAGCGCGCGGAATCGAGATTGATTGCGTCATTTCGAACACGGGACATTTCCGGGAAAACATAATAAAAACGTTGTATGAGCGGGAAATTCCGTTCATCGTCAAACTCCCGCCGGACGGAGAGACGAGCCGCGAACTCTTCAAACTGAACGGGAAAGCTCTGGAATCGGCAAAAAATCGGAAACTCCTCGACGACATGATTTTATATTCCAAAAAAACAACGATTTCCATGTTTGACAAAAAAACACACGCGTGGCTGATATTGGCCAAAGACGCGAATGGCGACAAAACTTCGGAGACTGATTTCACGGTGGTGATATCCACCGACAGACACCCGACAAACCATATATTGATTATGTCTCATCCGGAACCAACCTGGAATCTCGCGTTCGGAGCGGATGAACCGCCGGAGGAATCTTTACCGTCGTATCCGTTTACCGCCGCGGAAATCAGGGGAAACATAATTTTTACGTTCATGATTATGAAGATAAACACGATTTTTGACGATATGTTGTTTGACGTCCCCGGGTCTTTCGATAAGCTGTTCTCCAAGTTCGGTCGCGTGAGCGCGAAAATTTTTCCCACAAAAATAAAGCCCGGGGTACCAAAACCGGAAACGCTTAAGATCTTGAACGGCTTGGGATTAACGTGGCCCGAGGAAATAAAATTCAAAGATAAACTCGTCGCCGAAAAAATAATAAAGGCCATCGAAGAAGAGAAATCATGACCGGAAACGTCGAGACAAAGACGAAAGCGTTTTGAGCCGCGGCCCTTCGCGATTCAAGCGATCCGGTCAATTTTCCGCGTTTCAAGGAAGAAAGCGGTCGGCGAATCCGTTGACCGGGTCGCGACTCCTTTTGAACCAAAACTCCCGCCGGCGGATTTTCGGATGTGTTTTTGACGGATTTCGGGGGCCCCCTCGGACAAAAGGGGAGGGGTTTCCGCGAAAAGACATCGGAAAATGGAAGGTTTCCGGTTCGTCTCCGTTCCGGTCAATGGACCGGGCAACCCTTGACAACGGATTAAAAGCGGACATAATGTCCTTAATCATTCCCGTCCGGAGCAATCCGCGGCCGACAATGACCCGACCGAACTCCCGCAACAAACGAGAATCACACTCGCGCGAGAACAAATCGCCCGGTCCGTCGGAGTAAGCGTCCGCGCCGGCGGGTGAAGGGAAATCAACTCCCCCCGCCTTCCGATTACGTCGCCGATGCCGTCCGTTTACGAATTTCGCAAGGTACCGTCATGCGCGATAAATTTCCCCCTTTCACTTTCATTGACCTTTTTGCCGGCATTGGCGGATTGCGCGTCGGATTCGACAGGCTCGGGGGCGAATGCGTGTTTTCTTCCGAATACAATCCCTTTTGTCAACAAACCTATCGCGCCAATTTTTCCGACGCCAAAGACCGCCAAATTCATGGGGACATTACCAAAATTGACGCCGGGGACATACCGGAACATGACATACTCCTGGCGGGTTTTCCCTGTCAGCCTTTCAGTTTGGCCGGGGTTTCCAAGAAAAACGCTCTTGGTCGTCCGCATGGGTTTGAATGCGTCACGCAAGGCACGCTTTTTTTTGACGTGGCAAGGATTATCGCGGCGAAAAAACCTCGCGCTTTTTTATTGGAAAACGTGAAAAATCTTATTTCACACAATCATGGAAACACTTTTGAAATCATCTCGAATGTCTTGCGCAATGAACTGAAATACCGGATTTATCACAGAATCATCGACGGCCAACACTTTGTCCCTCAACACAGGGAGAGGATTTTCATTCTTGGTTTCAGGGACAATATGTCTGGCGATCCCTTCGAAGATCTGGTCTTGCCGGCGAAAGGCGGCGTAAGGCTGTCCTCCGTGCTTCATCCGCAGGATGGAACGGAAAAGGAAGAAAATCCCTACACAATCGGCCCCAAAGCCGAGATCAACCGGAAATACACCCTTACGCCCAAACTCTGGAACTATCTGCGACAATACGCCGAAAAGCATCGCAAAGCCGGGAACGGTTTCGGTTATGGTCTTGTTTCCCCCGATGACATAGCCAGAACCCTGTCCGCGAGGTATTACAAAGACGGGTCCGAAATTCTCGTCGACCAAGGCGAAGACAAGACACCAAGACGGCTCACGCCAAGAGAATGCGCGAGGCTCATGGGTTTTGACGATGATTTCAAGATTCCCGTGAGTGACTGCCAAGCGTATCGACAGTTTGGAAACAGCGTGGTCGTTCCCATGGTCAACGAAGTGGCTGGGATCCTGGTTCAAAATCTTTTCTTTCCCGCGAAACGGGGTCTGATGTTCGACACCGCGTGAATATGATTCCGCGCGGCATGATGTCGAAAAAAATGGCCGATCGGGAAAACGAAGTCAGGCGCGAATCAATCAAACACCGATTCGAATGACGACCCGGCGACGGAATCCGAATGACAAACCCGATTTGATTATTCCTACGCGTAACGTCGTCGCGTCCGTCACCCGCGGCAAAACGCGGACGGGAACCGGGTTTTTCGAAAAACGTTTGCCAATCTTCCTCGCGGCCGCTTTCGACTGAACTTTTGACGCGGATTTCCCCAGCGAAACGGGGTTATTCGTCACAATGCTTTGAAGGCGCGGCCGCAAAAAAATCGAGTCCCCTTGAGACCGATCCCCCGATGTCCCATCAACGCGAATTAAACGGATTGGCCGGACTTGTAAAAATCCCAAACCGCGCCCCGGAAAAACCCGGGACCGCGCGATTCCGAACATCGTCGGCGTTTTTTTTTATCCCAATTTGACGTCAATGACTCGCGCGGTTTCGTTCCCGAGCACGTCAACGACTTTCACGGCCATTTTTCTCGTTCCGCCGGCCGCGTCAAATGACCGGTATTCGCTCGCGAGTTCCAGAGTTCTGTTTTTGGGGGTCCTGAAAGTCCGCCATTGGTTTTTGAAAACATAAGCCGCGGTCGGGTTTTTTATCCCGCCCGTCTCGGGATCTTCCGCGCAAGCGGGGTCCATGGTGTTTTCGCAATCAAAATCGACCGCCCAATAATCAATCCAGTCGCTCCATTTCCTCGTGAGAATGACGGGAGCTTTCGCGCGACCGTTCTTGTCGCGGGAGAGTTTCACGAGGTTCCCGCCGCGAACGATTATCTCGCGGCTTCCGGGTTTCGGGCCCGTTTCCCCGTCGTCCGAATCGCCTCGCGCGGAAAGAACCATGTAATTCGTGAGTTCCACCGCGACCATGTTGTCTTTGAAGAGTGGCCGCGCCTCCAATAAAGCGAGATGGGGAAAGACAATCCGATTGTTTTCCGAATGCCGTTTGTCAAAGACTTCCGAAGGAACGCGTTTGAAGGCCAAGTCGATTCCTTTGGCTTTGGCTTCCCCGAGGACTTCCGGTAACGTTTCCGTTTCGAATTCGAAAGCGAGGACGTCAAGGCCCGTCGCGCCGCGCCGAAAGCATTCCGCGAGCGCTCCCAGGATGAATCCGCGGGTCGCGGGAAGATTGGACGCGCGGACCGCGACAAGCCTGTCGCGTTTTTTACCGTCCAAGGTCTTAAAACCGCTCGCGGGTTCGGCTCCGTAAGCTTTGAGGATCGATTCCCGCGAGGCCGATTCCCGGGCCTTTCCTTTCCCCGTCGCCGCGTCCTTTCCGGGCTCCGGGTTGACCGCAGCGAGAAACGCCGACCCCAAGGTTTCAAGGGTCAGGACTTCGAACGGACGGCACGGAACATTTTCTTTTTCCAATTCCCCCCGAACCGCGAAAAGACGTTTTTTGGTGACGTGCGTCGCGAACTTTCCGATGTCCGCTAAAATCCATTTTCTCTTCAATTTTTCGGCAACGACGGCCGTCGTGCCCGATCCGCAAAAGAAATCCGCCACCAAATCGCCCTCGTTTGACGACGTTTCGATTATCCGCCTGAGAAGCGCCTCGGGCTTTTGAGTCGGATAATTCACTCTTTCCGAGGCCATCGGGTTCACGATGGGAATGTCCGTCCAAACGTTCTGAACCATCTGACCCTTGTAATCGTCTTCGTAAATTTTTCTGTATATCCTCGAATCGGGATTCTTCGGCATGACGAGTTCGTTGTTCGAATGCATCCGTTCCATTCTTTCCTTGGAATACAGCCAACCGTTTTTGGGGGGATTGATTCCTCGGAAAACGTATCTCAGGTTGGGTCTGTTCAGGGGATTCACCAGCGGGGACTTCATGTACCTCCGATTGTTTTCGTCCGCGTGAATGAATCTCTCCCTCACGTATTTTTTGGTGTTTTCGTCGTCCCTCGTGCGCGACGCGTTGAAAACGTGTTTGTTCGCCTTGGAATAGAGCAAGATGGTGTCGTTCGTGACTCCGAATTGATTCGACGACCACGCTTGGGATTGCTTTCTTCGCCAAATTATTTCATTCACGAAACAATCTTCGGAAAATATTTCGTTCATGATCGAGCGGAGCAGATAATTGACCCTCCAATCGCAGTGCACGTAGATGCTTCCATCTTCCGCCAAAAGCTCCCTCATCAAAATCAATCTTTCGTGAATCATCGAAAGAAAAGAATCGGCGCCTTTGCCCCACGTGTCCCTGTAAGCCGTTTCCTCCATGACGTTCGGATGTTCGGCGCTTTTTTCGTCGCCGATTTCTATGTTGATCCGATAATCCGACCCGACGTCGAAAGGAGGATCCGCGCTGATGAGCTTGATTCCCCCCACTCTTTCCACTTCCTCGCGCAGGGGGCCGTTTTTCAAAGAGGAAAGAATCGGTTTGTTGTCTCCCGAAATCAACTTGTTCGTCCACCCCGGTTCCGGCCCGCCGACTCGTTCGACGATTCGAAAGGGCAACGCGCGGTCGAAAACCTCGTTCGTCTTTCCGTTCCAGACGAGTTCGACCTCCCTCTTGTTTTCGAACAAAAGAAAACGGTACTTGTC
>JAITKT010000156.1 GCA_031278225.1 Deltaproteobacteria bacterium | reverse complement strand
GTGTTGAGCCGGGGTTTTTCGACGGTCGCCTTGTTCAAATAACTTGAGGTAATTCTGGCGTTTTCCGGATAATGGAGAACACCTTTGTACCGCTTCAAACGGGAGAATGAAGGTGTTTTTCCCGAGCGGTAAATTCGCCCGGGGGGTGTCCGCGAAACCCCGGAAATTTACGGATTTCGACGGAGGCCCGAAAGCGCCGCGCGCGGGGTCTTCGGGAGCGTCCGCCCGTTCGGACGCGGGGGGACTTTCCGGACGGATCCCGGGGCGCGGGGGGGCGTCGCGACCCCTCCGGTTTTCGGTCCGACGGTAGGTTTTTTTCAAATTCTGTCCGGGCTCCGGCGGGTCATCGCGAGCCCGTCAAAAACCTCGAGATTCTCCCGAGGCCTTCCTTGATTTCCTCTTCCGAGGCGGCGTAGCTGAAGCGTATGGCTTCGTCGCGGCCGAAGCCGGAACCGGGAACGGTTGCCACCTCGCATTCTTTCAAGAGGAGCGAGGAAAGGTCGTCGGAGTTCCCGGCGATTTTTCCGTCCCGGACGTCCCCCAGGATTTTCGAGACGTCGGGGAAAACGTAGAAGGCTCCCTTGGGAACGGGAGTCTCGAAACCGGGGATGTCCCGGAGGAGGTCGAGGACGAGTCGTCTTCGTCGGGAGAAGACCTCGAACATCTTCCTCATGGGTTCCCGGGGGCCGGTCAGGGCGGCCAGGGCCGCTTTCTGGGCGATGGAGCAGGGATTGGAGGTCATCTGGCTTTGAAGCTTGGCGGCGGCCCTGGCCACTTCCCGGGGAGCCGCCATGACGCCTATCCTCCAGCCGGTCATGGAATAGGTCTTGGACACCCCGTGGCAGATGACGGTCCGATCCATGAGGTCCGGGACGGCCATGGGGACGTTGCAGAAGACCCCTTCGTCGTAGACGAGCGTCTCGTAGATGTCGTCGGAGATTATCCAGAGCCTTTTCTCCTCGAGAACCGGGGCCAAGGCCAGGAGGTCTTCCCTGGAATGAAGGGCCCCCGCGGGGTTGGAGGGGGAGTTTATTATGATCCCCTTGGTCCTGTCGGTGATCGCCGCGAGGAGCCTTTCCGGCTTCAAAACGAAATTGTCCTCCGGGAGGGTTTCGACGAAGACCGGGGTCGCCCCGGACAGGCGAATCTGATCCGGATAGGTCACCCAGTAAGGACTCGGTATGATCACCTCGTCCCCGGGACCGAAGAGGACCTGGGCCGCGTTGTAGAGGGCGTGTTTCCCCCCGTTGGTGACGACCATCCTGTCCGGGGAATAGTCAAGGGAGTTGTCTTCGCGGAATTTGGCCGCCCAGGCCTCCCTCAGTTCCAGGATGCCCTCGGAGGGGGTGTACTTGGTGAAACCGTCCCTCACGGCCTTGATGGCCGCCTCTTTTATGTGGTCGGGGGTCTCGAAGTCGGGTTCCCCTATCCCGAGGTTAACGATCTTTTTGCCCCCGGCTTTCATGGACTTGACTTCGGCGTCCAGGGTCAGGGTGGGGGAAGGTTTTATTTTTCCGACGCGTTCGGCTAAGGGGAATGTCGCGGGGAGTGTCGCGGGGAGGGTCATGGCGTGCCTCGAAATTGATGTGCGTGCGGGTCGGGGACCCTTTGAAAACGTCCCGGGCGTTTCGGGGAGTCGCGGGAAAAACCGGATTATATGCCAAAAGCCCGTCCGGAGTCATGTCGAAAATCGGAGGTCGCGACGGGTGCCGTCCGCGGGTCCGCGAAGGGGTCCCTTCCCGGTCCTTCCGGGGTCCCGTCTCGGTGCCGCGGGGGCCGCGGGCCCGCCGGTTTCGGGACGGGGAATAAATTGCCGGAAATATTTGGCACCGGATTTGCTCTTCTCAGGGCATCCGGTTCCGACCGGACCCGCGCTCCCCTCCCCGGTCGTTTCCGGACCGGAACCCGTCATTTCCGAAAACCGCTTTCGCCGGCCCGGATGACGGTTCGAATCCCCATGGGCCGGGAAAAGACAAAAAATCGCGTTCCCGCGCGAAGAAGGTGCGTCATGCCATATATTTATTCGGGTTTCTGTTTGGCGGCAATGTTCGGATCCATAATTTACGAGCACCACCTCATCAAAAAAGAGGAGAGGGAGCTCTGCGAGCGCATGAGACTATTGGCCGAGCGCACCAGAAACGCCGAGAAGCGATGCCAACCGCTTCCCCTCGGGGAAAATCTCATGGGCCCCGCGGCCAACGCCTGAGGCCCCCGCGGACAAGACCCGCCCGTTCTCATCATAACACGCCCGTTCCCGCCCGGATCGGTTCCCCGGTTCCCCGGAACGTCGGGAAATCAAATAACGCGCGTATGTGCCGGCCCTTCCGCGCCCGCGGGCTTCCCGCGGGCGCGGAAGGGTCTTCCTTTTGTTTTTTCCCCTTTTTCCCCTTTTTCCCTTTTTTTCCTTTTTTTCCCCTTTTCCCCTTTTTCCCCTTTTTCCCTTTTTTTCCCTTTTTTCCCCGCTTTTCCCTTCGTTTCCCCGCTTGTTCCCCCCTCGTTTCCCGACCTTTTCCCCTTCCGCTTTTTCCCGATTTCCCCCGCCCCGAATCATCGCCCTCAATCGAGGAAGTCGGTGAGATTGTTTCTTTCGAGAAAGTCCCGGAAGATCTCGTCTTTCAGCCTTTCCTCGCGGAAGAGTTTCAAGAGCCTCGCGACGCCGTCGAAGACGCGTTCCTCGTCGCCTTTCGCGACCTTGGGGAGAAGGACCTTGGGAAGGAGATACTCCCCGTCCCCGGCGAGTCTTCTTCCGGAGACCGCGACGGAGAAATGGGACCCCTGGGGTCCGGACCAGCGGAAGGCCGGGTTCGCGGAAACGCAGCGGCCGCAGCGGAGGCAGGTCTTTTCGTCCAGGTCGAGGATTTTTCCCGGGACCCCGCTTTTGGAAAGGCTCTTTCCGGGGCAGAAAGAAACGAGGTCGTCAATGTCGGGGGAAAGGGACAACAGTTCCCGGTCCGCGTCCGGGGGATTGTCCCTCCCGCCCGTGAGTACTATGTCCGCGTACTCGCTTACCCCGCAGTCGAAGCCGCCGCCCGCGGAACAGCCCCGCGCCGATATTGTCGCGGGGGTGTTTTTGGCTTTCCGGTCGCGTTTGGCCATCGCGGCGTCCAGGGCTTTTTTGATGGCAAGGGTGTTCACGGCGGCGAGGGGGCAGAAGAGGAGTCCCCGGCAGGCCGCGACGAAGGACGGCGGGGCGGGGGAAGGCGGTGAATGAACGGAAGGGGCGGAAGCGACGAAAAGAACGGTCCCGGGACCGCGGCGGTCGTTTCTTTCGGTTTCCCCGGTCTCCGCGGTTTTCAGGGCCGCGGAGGCGTCTTCCAGGGACCCGGCGTCGTCAAAGAAAATGTCCAGGTCGCCGGCGGGGGTCAGGCACAGCCTGTTTCTCCCGCGGGTGGCGGCGACCCTCGCGATCTCCGCGAGTTTTCGGGCGTCCGCGGGTCTCCCCAAGGTTTCCCTCTTCAAGAAGACCGGCCAAACGTCTTTCGCCGCGACGCTCCAAGCGAGGCGCCCCTCTTTTTTGACCTCCGGACCCTTGTCCCCGGGCGTCCCGGACCCCAGACGAAACATGAAGTCCGGCGGAAGAATCCGGTCCCCGGGGCCGGAAAGGGGAGGGGTTTGGGCGATCACCGGGTCCGGAAGGTTTTCGGCTTCGGTCTCCCCGTCCTCCGGTCCGGGCGGCCCCTCCGCGGCGCGCGTTCGGTCCGTTTCGGGCGTTCCCGACGTTTCGGACGTTTCGTTCGTCGCGGGGGCCGAGTTCATGGAGGCTCCCGGGGGAAGCGGGGCGGACGAAAGGGTCCTCGCGGCGTCCGTTTTCCCCCTTCCGGGGGGAAGGATGTCCGCTCGGGCTTTCCGAAGCTCCGCGGGCGGGAGATCCAAGACGAAGTCCCCGTCCCCCGGGTCGGTATCGGGGTTGCCCGTCCCGTTTTCCAGGGCGCCCGGGGCGCCGGGGGGCTTGTTTTCGCGGGAATCGTTCATCTTCGGGAATAAAGGGACCGGGTTCGTCTTTCGGTCCTTTCGCGTTTCGTTTTTTTTCGGGGCGGTTCGGGACGGGCTTTCCCGGGAGCGGGCGGTTTCACGGGAGGCGGGGGTTTTCGGGCGGGCGCCGGAAGCGGCCCCGGGAACCCGGGATTTCGTCCGCGAAGTCGTTCAAGGATTCCGCGCCCAGACGGTTCACGAGTTCCGGGAGGCTCTCTTCCCCCTCCCGGAAATCCTCGCGAAAGTCCCGGGCCTTTTTGAGGAGCCTTTTGAGTCCGCGGTCGTCGGAGGCCTCCAGGGTTCTCCAGACAAAAGGCGCGACCGGAGGGCGGAAGGGAGCGTGCCTGCCCCCGATCCGAATCTTTCTTTCGGTTCCGTCCGCGGAATGCGCCACCCCGAGGTCGCTTCTCTCCAAAGTCCCCCGGCAGTCCCGGGGACAGCCGGAAAAACACGTCTTGAAGCCGCTTCCCCGGGCGTTTTCGTTTTTTCCCCCGCGTTCCCGGTTCGGGTCCGCGAGGCTTTCCATGAGTTCGAGGGTGGGGGGGAGGAGGCGGATGTTCGCGCCGAGGCAGGGCCCCCAGAAGGGGCAGGAGACAAGTTCGCGCTCCCGGGGCGGTTTTCCCCGGAAAAGTTCTTCGGGGGAAGCGCCGTCCGTCGCGAGGCCGATCGCGAAGATCCGGTTTTCGGAGGGCAGGAGCTCGACGAGTCCGGATCCCTTTTCCAGCGCGAGTTTTCCCATTTCCCGGAGAAAGTCCCCCGAGATCCAACCGTCCCCGTCGAGGGGAAGCGAAAGACCCGAAAGAAAACCCGCTTCGGGAAAAGTTCCGCCCAAAACCGAGACGAGCTCGTTCCCCTCCCCCCTCCTGTGGGGATTCGCGTCTTTTTCGGTCGCGAGTTCCAGTTGCCCGAAAAGGGCGTCCCGGATCAATCGATGTTTGTCCCGATGTTTTTCCGTTTCCCGGGTTTTCGCGGGGTGCCCCGCCGTTCCGTTTCGATTCGGCATGAATGGCCTTTTCCGTTTCGTCGGGGCGATACGGCGCCCGTCGGAAACGGATCCCCGCCAAATCTAGCACAGATGTTCGAGAGAATCTATAATGTGCTCACGCGGGCGGAGAGCTTCACGACCGGTGCCGACCGGTGTCGGACGGCGGCGACCGGGGCCGCCCGCGGATGACGCCCGGGCACCGTCCCGCGGAAAAGCGAGGCTCCCATGCAACTGGGAAACACGGGAATATACGTTTATTATCCGCAGGCCGCCGGAGGCGTCTGCTCCAACACCGTGGTGATAGACGGCCGGGAAAAGATCATAGTGGACCCGGGACTCGGGCATCTGTGGAAGAGTCTGGAGAAGGAGATAAGGGAGGAGAGCGGGATCCGCCCCGAGGACTTTTCCATGGTCATCCACACCCACAGCCATCCGGACCACATGGACGCGGGATCCCTCTTGGAGGACCGCTACGGCGTCACCCAGGCCATGTCGGCGGAGGAGAAAGAGTTTTTGGACGGGCCCGGTCAGGCCATATTCCAGTGGTTGGGCATGGACCTTCCCACCGGAACCATAGGGAAAACCCTCTCGGAGGGTCCCCTGGAACTGGACGACAAGACCCTCATGCTCTACCTCACCCCCGGGCACAGCCCCGGTTCCCTGTGCGTCCACGCGCCGGAGCAAAAGGTCCTGATAACCGGGGATCTGATCTTCGCCAAGGGTTTCGGGAGGGTGGATTTGGCCGGGGGGGATCCGAGGGAGCTCGCGAAAAGCATCAAGCGCATGTCGGACCTGGAAGGGGTCGAAACGATAATCCCCGGTCACGGCCCCTCCGTCGTGGG
>JAITKT010000141.1 GCA_031278225.1 Deltaproteobacteria bacterium | reverse complement strand
ATGTCGATGTCCCCGTTCTGGAGGGCCATGGTCCTGGTGTTGGGATCCGTTATCGTTATGAGATTCACTTCGTCGAAGGGCGGTTTGCCGTCCCAGTAAAGGTCGTTTCTCTCGACCTTCAAGACCTTGTCGATGTGGGAAACGTGCTTGTAGGGTCCGGTTCCCACGGGTCCCTTCGAGGAAATGTCGTCGGTCGCGGCCGTGACGTCAATAACCAAAAACAGCGGATCCGCGAGCATTCCCGGAAGGCCCGGCGTGGGAACGGCGGTTTTGATTATGAGGTCTTGGCCGTTGGCCTCGATGGACTCGTACTTGAAGAACTCCGATTCGAACCTGCCCGACTTTTCGAGGAGCCTCTCGAAATTCTTTTTGACGGCCTCGGCGGTCAGGGGATTGCCGTTGGAGAACTTCACGCCTTCCCTGATCTTGAAGGTCCAGGTGAGTTTGTCGTCCGCCACGGACCAGGAGGTCGCGAGCCAGGGCTGATTGGTCATGCTTTTGTCGAATTTCACCAGATTCTCGCCCACGCCGGCGCGCATCACCACCCAGCTGTCCCAGTCGATGGCGGGATCGAGACTCGAAACCTCGAAGACGTTTCCGAAGTTCAGGATTTTTTTCGGGGCGTCGGCGCTCCCGGCCGCCGGGGCCAAGGTCGTTCCGGTATCGGCCGTCGCGGCGGGAGCGGCTTCGGGCGCGGCGGCGGGGGTCGCGGCGGGAGTCGCGGGAGTGGCGGGGGTCGCCGGCGCGGCGGGTGCGGCGGGGGTTTGATCCGCGGTTCCCGTGGAACCGTCGCCGCCCCCGCAGGCGAAGGCGAAGAAAAGAAGCGCGAAGCAGAACGTGGTTAAAAGAAAAGTCTTTTTCATTTGTGTTCCCTTAAGGTTTGGATTCGAATCCGTTCAGAAGCGAATGGCGCGGGCGTTATGGAAAAAAAAACGCTTGTTCGGGCGGATTTCGGGGAACTTCGATGAAAAAACTTTTTCCCGTCCCATGAAATTTTCGGGCCTGTTTCGGACCGAACTTTCGCGGGAGGCCGGAAAGGGCGCGGGAGCGCCCGATCCGGCTTGATTCGTCATTCGAAATCGCGTTTCACGTCACTATGTCCACGTCCTCGGTGACCCAATAATAGTCGGCGGGATACATGCGAACCCCCGTTATCCTCTTGTTGTGAACCATGTTGGTGTTGGGATAACAATAGAAGATGTGGAAGGGGGGATCGACCAGGAGCTTTTGGGCTTCGGTCACGAGCCGGGTTCTTTCGACCGGATCGAACTCGACCTTCAGCTTTCGGAACAGCGCGTCCAGCGCCTCGTTCGAGTAGGAGTTGCTGTTTCCGAAAGCGCCCGTCTCGAACTGGGACACCAGAAAGCTCTGGGGGTCTCCCGTTCCCGCCGTTATTATGTTCATGACAAGAAAATCGAAATCCTTGTTGGTCCTGGACGTCACGAAGTTGCCGTACTCCTGGAGGTTCAGGGTGACCTTGATCCCCAAATCGGAGAGGGCGTTTTGGGTGGCTTCCACCAGAAGGGGGAACTCCGCCCTGCCGGAATAGTAGACGTAGTCGAGATCGGGGGTGACCCCGTCTTTGTCAACGAATCCGTCCCCGTCGGAATCGGTCCAGCCTCCCTCGGCGAGAAAGGTCTTGGCTTTCTCCGGGTCGTGAGAGTAAGGATCGACCAAAGCGTCGAAGCCGTAACCCAAAGACGGCGGGAGGGGTCCTTTTCCGGGGGTGAAACGTCCGCTCAGGATCTTTTCGGCGTAGGTCTTGAGATCCAAGGCGGATTTCACCGCCTTCCTGAGATTCTCGTCACCCAGGGCTCCCTTCGGGTTCATGAAGGCCATGACCAGGCGGAGGGACTCGATTTCCTCGACCTCGAAGTCGGGATTTCCGATGAACAGCGGAACGTCGACGGTGCTCATGTTGGCGGCCATGTCTATGTCACCCGACTGCAGGGCCAGGGCTCTGGTGTTGGGATCCGCGACCGTTATGAAGTTCACCTCGTCCAGCTTGGGCCTCCCTTTTCGGAAGAAGTCGTTCCTGACCGCCGTGATGGTGTCGCCCGTCCTCGGGAGGAACTTGTAGGGACCCGTGCAAACGGGACCTTCCGTCGCCGTGTCGCCGTTGTCCGCCGAAACGTCCACCACGAGAAAAAGGGGATCCGCGAGCATCCCGGGAAGTCCGGGGGTCGGGTCCTTGGTCTTGATCGAGAGATTCATCCCGTCGGCCGAGATGGAATCGTACGAGAAGAACTCGGAGCGGAACCTCTTTTCGTTCAGTCTCCAAACCCGCTCCAGACTCTCCTTGACCTCTTTGGCCGTCAACGGCTTGCCGTTGGAAAACTTGACCCCGTCCCGGATTTTGAAAGTCCAGGTGAGTTTGTCGTCCCCAACGCTCCAAGACTCCGCGAGCCAGGGTTCGGCCGCCATCGAGGCGTCGAACTTCACCAGCGTCTCACCGACCCCGACGCGCACCACGTACCAGCCGTCCCAATCCGTGGTGGGCTCCAAGGTCGCTATCGGGCTGAAAACCGCGAAGTTCAGGACCTTTTTGCCGTTTTCGGCGCTTCCCGCCGCGGGCGCGACCCCGGCCGAAACCGCCGGGGAAGGCGCCGCGGTTCCGGCGTCACCGCCGGACGACGCGTCGACACCGGATCCGCTTTGGGCGGTCGGGGTGTCGGAGCCTCCGCAACCGTTGACAAATAATAATAACGCGAATGTGAATGAGAATAAAAGAAAGAATTTTTTCATGATTTCGCCATTTTCGGTGTTTTGCGGTTTGGTGTGTCGTTTACGCGAACGCAAACGTATCCCCCCCGAAAAATCCGGGGAGGCATCGCGCTTTAATCTTCGGGGACGGGAGTCCCCTCAAAACACGAAAATGGCGTTCCCCGCGAAGGCGGACTTTGGCGGTTCGTGAAACCGCGAACGCGAGACAAAAAAATCCCGGCGTACCGTTACGGTCCGCTGATGCCGGAGACCCTTTTTTTTCGAAAGTTCCTTCGTGGAAACGCCTTTTTCGTAAAGACGGGCTTTCATGATGACTCGTTCCCGGGGTTTTCCCGGAAAGGTTCCGTCATGGCAGGCTTCTGACTCTCGGACAAACTCGCCTGAACGAGCCTTCCCGATTGAAAAACCGGTGGGGCGAACCGTTTGGGCGATGGCCGATCACAGCGGAGGGTCCGTTCCCGTTTCGACGGGATTACCGTGTTGGGCCTTTGCGGCACCATGGCGAAACACAGGGTATGAAAATTTTGTCGAAAAGTCAAGGGACGTTCCTTCCTTTCATTCCGCCAAAAGTCCCGAAGGAGATCGGCCGGCGTAAAACATTCAACGGACGGCCGGACTTTGTTCCCTCGCGCGAGCCTAATATTTATCCATACGATTCCGCTCTCTACCACATGCTGTGCTCAGTCAACGAAATTATTTCCCGACGCTGAATTCCGTCAACCGCGATTTCGAACGCGGACCCGTCTTGTCAAATTTACTTTTTCATCGCGGGCCGGCCGCCCGGTTTCCGGTCCGGCGCGAATTCGAAATCCGGCCGTTTCGAAAAAACAATTTTCCCGAGTCGGGTCGCGACCCGATGAAAATTCATCCGCGCGACGAATCTTCTTAATTTCCGAAAATATGAAAAAAAGACGAAAAATGGCGTTTTTCGCGGTTTTTTTAAAAAAAGGCCTCCCCCCAAGAAACCCGCGGAAGCGAACGATAACCTCGGATCATGGCTCCGGGCGCGGGAATCTTGATAACCGTCAAGGAAACGGACGGCCGCGGACCTCATTCTTTTCAATGCCTGATCGCGACGAATCGCCTCATCCCGAATCGGAGCCTCGCCCGCGCGCCCGACCCCCGGGAAGGGGTTCTCCCCCTTGCCTTGAAGCCGCGCGGGGGAACGCGGGGGAGCGCTGGGGAACGATCGATCATTGGCGCGGGCGAACAAAACGCCAAAGGTTTTTCCCACCCCGCGTCGGGCGACGGCATGACGTCGGCGCCGCGGAAAACGGCTGCGCTTCGTTCGGCCGCGAAGAATCCCCGGTTCCGGCCGCACTGACGCTTTTTTCCCGCGAATGTTTTTTTCTTCGCGAAAAAAAACAAAACCGTCACTTTCGGTCGATCGTTTGTCTTATCGGCGTTGCCGTTGATTTTCGGACAAATCGAAGAACCAAACCCGCCGATATTGACACCAGCGTTAAATAATGTTTTCGAAACACGCCGGACGCGGCGAATCCGAAAATCGGCCGTCAAGGTTTTTTTCGCGCGGGACTTTTCCTTTTCCCCGGCACTTTCGTCCGTCACATCGCCAAAATCTCGACATCTGTTTCTCAAATCACAAATAATCGCTTATTTTACGGGGGCCGTCCCTTTGACTTTTTCCGGCGCCCCCCTTTAAAATGGATCCCGTTCTTTGTATAATCCTCTTTACAAACTCCCGAAAAGGCTCTCTCGCTCACTCCGGCCTGTTCAGTTCCTCTCCCTCGGCATAACGCGCCGCTCTTGTTCTCGCGGCAACGCGCTATCGCACCACCATATCTTGTGTAAATTTCATCATTGGTAAATTTTTCATTTCAACACGGAGGAATCTGTTTTGGCGGTAAACTGTACGTTTCTCTCGAAAGACGAAATCCTGCAGATTCTCAAAATCCTCGCCGAAGAAAACCGAAGCAGCCAAAAAAGAAAAAGAGCTTACGCCATTTTTCTTTCCAACCAGGGCAACAAAACCAACCAGGAAATAGCTGAAAGCACCGGTTTGTCCGTGCGGGGCATCGAAGAGATCTTCAAAAGGCTGAACCAAGAGGGGTTCGCTTCGACGGTCCGGGGGAAGATCCACCCCAGGAAGGAACTCGTCATCAACCAGCAGGACGAAACGAAGCTCGTGGCCTTGATTCAACTCAGACCCGGGGACGGCAACAAGAAATGGACCTTGAGAGCCCTTAAGGAAGAGTTCGTCACCACCGCGGGAAGAAAGGTTTCCCACGAAACCATCCGCCGCGTCTTAAAGAGAAAGTTGTTGGCTTTAAGATAGCGTCGGTCCCCCGGACACCCGCCTTCGAATCGGCGTTTCCGACCCTTCCGGCTCCCGCCGCGCGACGAACTCCAAGACCGCGCGCGATTCAAGCCGGGAGTCGTCTCCCTCCCCTCAATCGACATTCGAAAAACGCCCTCTTTTCCGGGTTCGCCTCGAAGGCGGCCCCAAAGCGGCCCAGAAGGGCCGGTCGGCGACACCGCGTTCCGAAGTTCGCGCGCCGACGCGGTCCTTTTGCGCTCGCGCGCCCGAAAGGCGTCTTCTCTCCCGGCCC
>JAITKT010000067.1 GCA_031278225.1 Deltaproteobacteria bacterium | reverse complement strand
AATGCATCCGATTACCGTCGTCAACAAGTCAATGGACCGGGATAATTTGGCGGTTAAATTCCACAAGTCCTAATCTGAAAAGGGAGGGCATCCGCGATTACCCATCAGACTCTTAATCGGGCTTCTTCTGCTGGAGTTCATCTTCAACCTCAGTGACGAACAGGTTGTCGCTTAGTGGCAGGAAAACATTTACTATCAGGCTTTCACCGTCGGGGCAGTACATGCGGATGCACTCTCCCATGCGATCCCTCGACCTTAACGGCATTCAGACAGCGTGTTGGAGAAGAATGGGCTGAAATCATTTGAAAGAATCCATCAGAATATATGGTTCCAGCTTTTTTGAGAAAGAATGTGTCGTCGATACTACTGAACATGAAAACAACGCAACACAACATTTCCAATGGATTAGAAATTAATATTGAAAACAATAGGGCTTATAATGTCCATTGTTGCTTTATTTGGCATCACATTTAAAAGGGCCTACAGTGCTACGATTAAAAACTTAACGAACAAATCAACTTTGGCAAAAAAAGCATGAAGCGCGGAGAGGATGACAAAGAAAAAGCCGTCGGTAAGCTGAGAGCCATTGGCAATTCTTTGTTAGATGCCTTGGTTTAACAACACCCTCTTGGACTACTCGGTAAAAAACGATTTCAAAAGGTGTCATTTTTGTTTTAAATTATTCTATCGCTGAATCCTTCCATTTTGTCGATAAATTCCCATTTCATTTCATTTCAAAAATACGCTTTAGGGGCGACCGGAATCTTGTAAATATATGGCGAATACGCGCTTAAAACGTAACCACATAATAATACATCAATTCAGACGAATATGTCTTACTTTTCTGTTAAAAACTACCTGCAACCTTCCTTATTATATAATATGTTTAATCCGACATGTCTTATGCGGCAAGAAAAGGATTGCGAAAAGGGACATGAACTAAATTTTTATTATATAATCACAAACTACTTTAAATGTCAAGGTATGGTTTTAGTATAAGACTATTCGAGGAAATCGATCATCTCTTGGCAGGGCCTGCCCCGGGATAGAGATGATCGATTTCCTCTAAGAGGTTTTTTCCCCGGCCGGGGCGGGCGTCGGCCGAGTCATCCATTTTCCTGGGGAACCGAAGTCGGCCGCTGCCCGTCAAACAAACGCTCCCCGAAACACAGATCCAACAAGGACGCCCTCGCGCCGTCCATCCGGCTTCCACGGGCAGTGGGGTGGACTCGGTTCGAGAGAAGAATCAAAGCCTCGTCTTCCTTTGGGTCGAAGTGGACGGAACAGCCGGTGTAGCCGAGGTGACCCAGCAAAATCCCCCCACCCCCGGGACGGGGAAAGACGTCGAATCCCAAGGCCCTGCCCGGGTCTTCGGCGGTGGCTCGGGGGGTCATGAAATCGGAAAGAACGGCGGAAGGAAGGGAGGGGACCTCGTTTTTCAGGGCTTTGGACCAAAATACGAGAATCTTGAAGAGGTCCCCCGCGTTCGAAAAGAGACCCGCGTGACCGGCGGCCCCGGAAAGAAAGGCGGCGTTGTCGTCGTGGACCCTTCCCGAGGGCGCGGGACCAAAGATCGGAACCCCGGGAAGGGTCAGGGGACCCCCGACCCGGAAGCCGTCTTCCGTCGGAGCGATCTCGAAGGGATAAGCCTTGAGGGGACAAAGGCCCCCGGGGCCAGCGGGACTTCTCGGACCGTAAACCGCCGAGACGAGCGAAAGGGGTTTCGCGACGAGCTCGTCGAAGAGGGTTCCCAAGGGAATTCCCCAAATCTTCTCGAGAACGAAACCCAAGAGCATGAACCCGAGGTCGCTGTAGAGGGTCCTCGTCCCCGGTTTGAAAAGGAGGCGCCGGTTCAAAACGAGTTTTTCGACCGCGGCCCTTCTTTCGGCGGGGTCCTCTCCCCCCGCGAGATAGACGGGCTTCCAGGGGGGAAGCCCCGACCTGTGGGTCAGAAGGTCTTCCAAAGTCAGGGAAAGAACCTCGTCGGGCCCCTCGAACCCCAAATCCCCGAGGGGATCGGTGATTTTGAGCCTCTTTTCCGCGACGCTCAAGGCGACCATGAAAGTCGTGGCCACTATTTTGGTCACCGAAGCCAGGTCGTAGGAAGAGTCCGCAGTCACCTCCCGGACGTTTCTGGTTTTCCCCAAAAATCCGAAGGGAAACGTCAGACTCGAGCCAACCGCCGGTTTCCCGAGCGCGATGACTCCCCCGGGGAAGACGCCGCTCTCCAAAAAGCCCCGGGCCAAGTCTTTCAATTTTTTCGGGGGTCCGTTCGGGTCGGGGGTCATCGGGCCTCCGTCACCGGCCTTCCCGGGTTCCGGGTGTCCCGGTGTCCGCGGGGGGAGGTCATTGGTCGTATTTCTTGAGGGTCGCGAGGGTGTTTCCGAGCTTGGCCGCCGAGTCGGTGAACTTCTGCTCGAACTCCTGGGGAAGTCTCTCCCCCTCCATCCGGGCGAGTTCGGTCCGGGGGTCCAGAAACTCTTCCCCCTTCCCCAGCCTGAAGACCAGACGGGGGACCATGGCGGAGCCCGTCATGCCCACTCTCCCCAAGGGGTCCCCCCGCTTCACGACGGCCCCTGGCTCAAGACCCTTGGCGAAGCGGGAAAGGTGGGCGTAGGACGTGAAATAACCGTCGTCGTGTTCCAGGACCACGAGGTTTCCCATGGTCCCCCTCCTTCCCATGAACTTCACTGTCCCCGGGGCCACGGCGGACACCGGGGCACCGGCGGGAGCCAGGTAGACCGCGCCGGGGCCGCCCGGGCCGGTCAGGGTCTCTTTCGAGACGGAACGGGCCCCGGTCTTCGGGAAGGCCTTGGAGACCCCCTCGTAGGTCAGGGGGGAGACGATGAAGTTCTTTCCGACCGAATGGAAGTTGGAGTCGAAGAAGTCCGCCCCTCCCCCGGGGAGTTCGAAACGGTAAAACCCGAGTTCCCCGTCGCCCCCGAGGAATTTCACCATCCACAGCGCTGGCTCTCCTATCGACTTTCCGTCCCGGACGGTTTCCAGATACAGAAGCTCGAAGCTGTCCCCGCTCTTGACGTCGGTCAAAAAATCCGTCCTTGAGGAAAGAAGATCCGTCAAATTCGTTATGGCCTCGGGTTTGAGACCAGCTTCCAGGCCGGCCTCCCAAAAACCGTCCCTCACGATGCCCCTGTGGAGCCGATACTGTTCTATGGGATTTGATTTGGTGTCGTAGGAAGCCGAAAGCCCGGATCCGTCGAAGAGAAAGACCAGGGGACGGGTGTCCCCGACCCGGTGAATCTCCACCCTCTCGAGGCTTTCCGCGGTTTTCCCGGGGTCGCCCCAAAAGGCCTTGATTACGTCTCCCTCCGAGGCGGCCCCGACGCTCTCGTCCCTCCTGGTCAAGCCGTCGAAGTCCGTTATCTGGCTTTGGCTGAGGTTCAAGGCCGCGAGTCCCTGCCGGTAATTCTCCCCGGGTCCCACGGTGACGGAATCGGAAACGAGCTCCGCCCTGGATTCGGCCTCGAGGGTGTAGAGCCCCCGGGGGAGCTCGACGGGGAGCGGCGGAAGGGGCGTCAAACGGGAAAGGGGCGCCGCCGGCGCGGGCTCCTTGAAGGTTTCGGGACGGAAAACAGCGGGAAAGACAAGTATGCCAAGGACGACCAGCGCGACCCCGAGGATCCCCAGGACCAGGATCCTCTTCCCCGGGAAGGCCGGGGGACTTTTTTCCGGACCTTGGTCCCCCGTTTCGGCGGAAGAATCGTCTTCACCCGTTTCGTCGGGGACGAGGACGTTCGATTCTTCCGGGATTCCGTTTTCGCGGGAGTCGTTGACGGGGGCGCCGTCCCCGCCTCCGGCGACCCCGGAAGCGGGGGGCTTCCCGAAAAGTCCGCCGAGTACCGCGAAAGCGCGTCGAATCCGACGAAAGAGTCTTTTCGCGAATCCCGCTTCCCGGGAACGGATGTTCCTGAAACCCGTGATGTTGCTTTTGGAATACGGGCGCGAGCTCTTGTTTTTGTTTCCTGAGGCCATGATTTCCTCGAACCTGACGAGCGGGACGACGCGAAACGACCCGAGACAACGCGAGACAAGGAGGGGAAAGGGAAAGAGGGGAAAGGGAGGGGCGCGGGGGTCAAAAAACCGCCTTTTTTTTCGTGAATTTTATCACGAAACGGCCCGTTCCGCGGAAACCCCGGGAAAAAAGTCCCGGAAAAAACAACAAACCCCGTAAAACCATGATTTTATTGCGTTTTTCGCGAAAACCGGCCTTTGGCCCGTCTTTTCCCTGTGTCAACCCCGGGGATCCGTGCTAAGATTGCGCGTACCGAAAAACCATGGCGCCCGTTCCGAAGGGAACCGAAAGCGCGGGAGTTCGGGCCGATCGCGAGCCAATAAGGCGCGGAAAAACTCGATTGACCGTCGTTTCGCCAAGAAGCCGATGAAATCGACGGTTTTTTTCCCGGCTTTCCGGCTCGTTTTTTTTCTCTCTTTCGACGGCTTCTTTCAAAAGGATTTCAGTCCGATGACCCACGGTGTGAACAAAGTTATTTTGGTGGGGCGCGCGGGACGCGACCCCGAAGTCAAGACCTCGCAGAGCGGAAAGCGCATCGCCGTCTTTTCCCTCGCCACCTCGGAAAAATGGGGCGAAGAGGAAAGGACCGAATGGCACAGGATCAAGACCTTCGACAAGATGGCCGAAGTGGTGGCCAAGTACGTCCGCAAAGGCGATCTTCTCTATCTGGAAGGGAGGATCTCCTCCAACTCCTGGGAGGACGACAAGGGAAAACACACGATCCACGAGATCATCACCAACAACATCCAATTCCTGGCTTCCGCCGCGAACCGGAGAGAAGCCCGACTGGCCGAAACCGCGCGGCCCGATCGCGAGCCGGACGAGCGGACCGACGACGGGACCCATCCCCCCGCGACCTACAAGATCTCCCCCTCGGGAGGGGCCTTCGAAACCCAACCCGGGGACGGAACGGGCAAGACCCGGGACGAGGTTCCGGACGACGAGGATTCCTACGCCGGCGACGAGGACTTCCCCACGCCCTTCTGATTCCGGGATTTCCCGCCCGGACCAATCCCCGCGCATCGGGCAATAAACATGTTCGCGGGACTCCCGGCGGGCCGGACGGCCGTCGCCCCCCTCCGGGCGGTCCCGTTGTTTTTTTCCCCGGCGGCGGCCAAAGGGTCGCGGACCGCCGGGTTCTCTCTCCTCTCCCCTCTCCTCTCCCCTCTCCCCACCCACCCAACCCCCCCCCCCGGGGGGGAAGCCAAACCCCAAAACTAGCCATTCCCCTGCAAACTTCGTGAAAACGGTCCAAATAAATATTGTTT
>JAITKT010000482.1 GCA_031278225.1 Deltaproteobacteria bacterium | reverse complement strand
CTTCTTTTCCGTCTCCGATTTCGCCAATAAAAATCAACGTCGGCTTAAAATTAAAATCACGAACGTAATTTGAGATTGGTTTGAATCTTTTGACTTTGGGCCCGTAAACGATGAAAACGAATATTCTTGGCGGATACTTGACATTCTTATAAAACAGTTTGTGAATCGACGATAAATACCGAAGATGCTTTTCCCTGCTCTTGGCTCTTCGGCTCGACTCGTGTTCAATCAACAATAATGTGGCAAATTTTTCTTCCGTCTCGCCATCGGCGGTTACCTTTTTCATTAAAAACAACATGTCGGGCGTGCTTTTTCCAACTGCCGGCAGTCCCTCCCTTGTCACATCTTTATCGATTACGTACCCTTCAATTCTTTGTTTTACCTTTTCGGAAATACTTTCTCCAAAGATTGCTTGAATTTTATTGGAGGTTTCGGATGCGTGATTGCCGAATGTTTTGAAGACGAAATCCTCAACCTCCACGGGGGGTGAGGATACATTTTCATCGTCTCCCAAGGTTATGGAGATATTCTTAACTTCTTCGCGGGTTGTTTTATCGCGCGGTGTATCTTTTTCGAGCGGTTTGGCTTTATTATTATCCATGTGACACTTCCGAAAAGAGACGAATTTGTCAGAAAATCCCGGAACAGACTCGCGTCGCGGGCGTTTTCAAATCGGGGCGCATCCGTTTGACCCCGAAAAAAGAGGACCGTTCCGAAGATTTGCCTTTTCGGGCGCGTGGCATGGGGGTTCCCCAAGCGCGCGGCCGGGAAAGCGTCATGACATGAAAATCGGAAACGTTTTTTTCGAGTCCCGGACCGCTCGGCGCGCGAATGACCCGACGCGGGACCGGCACGCGATTATTCAATCACGGTTCGGACCCCGTGTCAAGAAAACAACCCGGCCGCCCGGCCCCGCCTCTTTTTGTCCGATTCGGGCATGGTTTTCGCCATGTTTTTTCCCCTCTCGCAATCCCGCCGCGTCGATTTCGGGGCTTTTGATCGTCGGGCTTTTCCCGGCCCCCCGCCGCTCCCCCGTTCCCGGGGTACCCGCCGCGCGACCCCGCGGGCGTCCCGGAACCCCGCGAAGCTCCCGGGAATGACTCCGAAAGACGCCCGCGGTTTCGGGGTGCCGTCTGTCATCGCGCCTCTTCCCGGGCGCTCTCTTCCCGCCGCCCCGAAAGGACGTCCGCGTCCGGGCGGGGCAACCTCCCCGGGGCCCCCCCGCCTTTTGGTTTCGCGGCCGTTTTTGGGGTAAGATTGGGCTTTCCGGGGGATGTCCCTCGCGGCGGCCCCCGGGCCTCCCTCCCCCGCTTTTCCGGCCCGCCCCCGAATCCCCCTTGGGATTTCCCGCGGGCAAACACCCGAGGACACCGTCACATGAAGATCGCTTTGATTCAATTAAACCCCAGGGTCGGGGCGGCCCGGGACAATCTCAAAAAAATGACGGCGGCCATCGACGAGGCCAAGAGCCTGGGAGCCAAGGTTTGCGTTTTCCCGGAGATGGCCGTGACGGGATATCCGCCGAGGGACCTCCTCCTTTACGGGGCCTTCGTCCGGGAAGCGGAGGAGTGCGCGGAAAAGCTCCGGGAAGTTTCCGGGCGGACGGGACTTTTGATTCTCGCGGGTTCGGTCGGCCGCAACCTTGACGGGAAGGGCCATCATCTCCGCAACCTGGCCACGGTCTTCGACGGGGGGAAGGTTTTGGGGGTTTACGCCAAGCGGCTCCTCCCGACCTACGACGTCTTCGACGAGGCCAGATACTTCGAGGCGGGGGAAGAGCCCCTGGTCTTCGAAAAAGAGGGACGGCGCTTCGCCGTCACCATCTGCGAGGACATCTGGAACGACGAAGCCTACTGGCCCCGGCCCCTCTACAAGATCGACCCCCTGGAAAACCATCCCCCCTTCGACGTCCTCGTGAACGTCTCGGCCTCCCCCTTCTCGGTGGGAAAACAGAAGCAGAGGGAGGACATGCTCCGGACCCTCGCCCGGAAGCGGGGCGCCCTCGTTTTGTACGCGAACCAGGTCGGGGCCAACGACGAGCTCATCTTCGACGGGAGGAGCTCCGTGACCGGACCCGACGGCACCCTCCTCGCGAGGGCCAAGGCCTTCGGGGAGGACATCCTGGTCTTCGATTTGGACGGTCAACCCGAAAAAAACGTCGCCCCGGACGATTTTTCCCCCGAGAGCGAAACCTGGAGGGCCCTGGGGCTCGGGGTGCGGGACTATTGCGAGAAAAACGGCATTTCCAAGGCGGTATTGGGTCTTTCCGGGGGAGTCGATTCGGCCCTGACCGCGGCCGCGGCCGCGGAGGCCCTGGGCCCCGAAAACGTCCGGGGACTCGTCATGCCTTCCCCCCACTCCTCGGACCACAGCGTGAGGGACGCGCTCGAGCTCGCCCGCAATCTCGGCCTCGCCCCCCCCGACGTCATCCCCATAGGCCCCGCGATGAGGGCCTTTTCCGAGGCCCTCGCCCCCGCCTTCGGAAACCTTCCCCCGGACGCGACCGAGGAAAACGTCCAGGCGAGGATAAGGGGGGTTCTTCTCATGGCCATGGCCAACAAGTTCGGGGCCATGCTCCTCACCACGGGAAACAAGAGCGAGATCTCCGTGGGCTACTGCACCATCTACGGGGACATGTGCGGGGCCCTCGCGGTCATAGGCGACCTCTACAAGACCGAGGTCTACGCCCTCGCGAAATGGCTCAACAAGGACAAAATCGTCATTCCCGAAAGCACCCTCGCGAAACCCCCCTCGGCGGAACTCCGGCCCGGTCAAATCGACGAGGACAGTCTCCCCCCCTACGAGAGGCTCGACGCCATGCTCGGAGAACTTTTGGAAAAGAGAAAAACCCCCGGGGAGCTCGCCCTTTCCGGGGCCTTCGACCCCGCGGAAATCGCCAGGGTCGGAAACCTCGTGCGCCGCGGGGAGTTCAAGAGAAGGCAGGCCGCGCCCGTCTTGAAGATAACCGCCCAGGCCTTCGGGGTGGGGTGGAGGATGCCCGTGGCCTGCCGTTCCCCCTTCGGGGGAGACGACCGGGGGTAAAGGGGAAACCACACACAAAAAAAAAAGAAAGAAAACGGAAAGGCCCCGCGACCGGCGGGCCGGTCACGGGGCCTTTCCGAGCTCCAATATCAAGGCCCCCTTGGATCCCCAGACCCCGGTCTTGACCGTCCTCCAGGGGGAAAAGTCATTTTTCCGGATTTCCCGGAGGTGCGCGGCTCCCGTCTCCCAGACGAGAACGGCGCCCGGGACTACCAACTTTTTTTCGGCCGCGATTTTCAAAAAGTTCAATGGCTCTTTCGTCTCCGCGTAGGGCGGGTCGAGAAAGACGAGGTCGAAAGGCGCGCGGCTTTTCAAGAGGTCGTGATTTTTCGGAAATTCCGCCCGGAGTATCCGAAGTTTTTCCGGCTCGTCGAAAAGTGCCGAATTTTTTTTCAAAACCGCCAAACTTTTCGGGGAGCGGTCGCAGAAGAGGACCCTTTCCGCCCCCCTGCTCCTCGCCTCCAAACCCATGGCCCCGCTCCCCGCGTAGAGGTCCAGGACCGAGGCCCCGACGGGGGCGTCCCCGATCATGTTGAAAATGGCTTCCCGCACCATCTGGGAGGTGGGCCTGAAGTCCGGGTCCCGGGGGAGAAAAAGTTTCAAGCCCCTTCTTTCCCCTCCCACTATCTTCAGGGTCAAGGCGGTTGCCCCCCCTTTCAGTCTTCCCCGCCCCAGAGAAGGGGCGAGGCTCCCAGGGCCACCATGTCTTCCTTCGGGACGTCCGCCGCGACGGAAGGGCATGCCCGCGGGTTTCCCGTCCACAGCGCGACGGTCGCGCCCCGCGCGGAAAGGATGAGGTCATCGGGCCTGAGGTCCCTTCCCCCCGGTCTCTTGGGGCCGAGGTTCAGGGATTCGGAGGGGCAGGAGCCGGGCGTTTCCAGGAGGATCGCGTCCACCCGCTCCCAAAACAAGGGGACGCTCCTCCCCGGGTCGGGAAAGATGTCCTCGAGGGTAAGGGGTTTTCCCGTCCTGAGATTGTAATTCAGGTAGGCGTAACTCACCGTGCCCCTCAGGTGCGCGTTCTTTCTGAAGTTTCCCGAAAACCTCTCCACCCTGAACAGGGACAGGAGCCAGGGCGCGGGCTTGTGGACGTGGTACCTGCTCTCGAATCCCACGGGCAGGCACTTCCCCCGGCAGCCCTCCAAAGGGTCGTCGCAGGACATCTTCAGGGCCTTGTCCCTCGCCTCCTTGAACTTCCCCGCCATCAGGGTGGCGAGGGTCGCGTCCAGCTCGGGGCTCCCCGTGTTTTCCGGGTATTCCAGACTGATGAATATTATGTCCGTGGGGCAGGAGGGCGATTCCAGCCGGTGCTCCAGTATGTTGCGCCTGATCTCCGGGGGCGGAAAGGAGAAGGGGGTCCCGTCGTCCAAACAAATCCCGTCCTCGCAGATCCCCGGCCAGCCCCCGACGAAAGAGGAGCTGAGGTGGGCGTCCGAGTCCCCGGGGAAAAGGAAGGGAAAGAGAAAGGGGAAAAGAAAGGTCGCGAGAAAAAGGGCAATCGCGCGGGGTGTTTTGGTCGAAAAAAATCTCATCGGATCGTCATCGGTTCATTCGGCCCCGGGGTCGTTTTCGGACGCCGGCGCCGCCGGGGCGTCTTCCGGGGCGTCTTTCGGGGCGTCTTCCGGGGGCGGGGAGGGGGCGGGTTCTTCGGAAAGGTTCGCCGCCTCCGAAGCTTCGGGATCCCCCGAACCCCCGGGGGCGGGGGACGCCGGGGCGTCTTCGGCCGGGGCGTCGTTCGCCGCCGGCCGCGGAAAGAGGACGTCCTTTATGGCCTTGGCGAGAAGCGGCGCGACGAGGGGTCTCTCCGCCACCACCTTCTTTCCCCTGATCCCCGAGGCCTTGGGTCTTTGGGGGTTCCCGAGGATCTGCTGCAACACGGAGTGGAGGTCCTGAGGCAAACACATCTTGGCCCCCCCCACTTCCATCAAAGCCCTCGCGGGCTCGGAAAAGCTCTCCATGTTGGGGCCGATGATGACGGGTCTCCCGTAAGCCGCGGGTTCCATGGGGTTGTGGCCCTGGAGGCCCGGGACGAAACTCCCCCCCACGATGGCTATGTCGCATTTTTTGTAAAAATCGTTGAGTTTCCCCAAAACGTTCACGACGCCCATCGCGGGAAGGGTTTCCGGAGGGACGTCGGGATCCGGGACGTATTCCGCCTCGAAACCGTTCTCCCTCGCGCGGGCGAGTATCCCCGGGGCCCTTTCCGGGTGCCGGGGGGCGAGAATTATCTTGAACGGGAGCCCCTCGTCGCCCGGGGTTTCGTCTTTCCCCCCGGGGGAAGGGGGGCTCTTCTTCACGGCCGCGCTCACGAGGAGTTTCAAAAAGGCGGAAATTATTATTTCCTCTTCCCCCTTGTGGGTGGAGCCCGCGACTATCAGAAGCGGGGCCTCGAAACGGCCCGGGGGCGTTTCGTCCGTTCTCGCGACCTTCACCAAATCGTCGAACTTGGGGCTCCCCAGGACTTTCAGCTTCTCGGGATCTACCCCCAAAGAGGCAATCCTTTCCTTGTCCTCCTGGGAGATGAGGGCGACCAAGGCCATGCCTTCGTAAAGGTCCCGGAAAAAGGGCGCGACGATTCTTTCCCGGGCCGCGGATTTCGCGGAGATCCTCCCCGCCGCGAGCATCACGGGGATCTTTCTCCCGCGGCAGGCCCTTATCAGTCCCGGCCAAACCTCCCCCTCCGTCAAAACGAGGCACTTGGGCTCCATGCGGTCCAAGGTCCTTCCCGGGGCCCCGAGAACGTCCAGGGGCGAGGCCATGAGCCCGACCCGGGGGTCGTTTTCGAAAAGCTTTTTCGCCTTGGCCAAGCCCGAAGGGGTCCCCACCGAGAGAACGAAGTTCTCGTCGGGCATGGCCTCCTTCGCGGCCTCTATCAAAATCCCCGCGCTCCCCGCCTCCCCCACCGAGGCCGCGTGAAACCACAGGGGCTTGTTTCCCCCCGCGACGACGCACCCGAACCTGTCGGCCCAGTTCCCCCCGTGCCTGCCCTTCACCGCTCCCGCGATGACGGCGGGCACGGCCGCGACGGCCCCGAGTCCCTGATAGAGGGCATGGAGAAAGATTAATGGATCCACTTGCTCACCGGGCCGCGGTCGGTCGCGAGGTCAAAGTCCGCCCCGGATTCGGGACCGGCCGCCGGAAACATGTTTATCAAAAGAGGCGGAAATCCCCCCCTCCGGGTCGTTTCCGCCACGTATTCCCGGGTGTGGGGAAAGATGAGCCTCGGGAAGACCGTCTGCAGAAAATGGTCCTTCTCCCCGTCCGGAACCGGTTCCGACATCGCGAAGATGGCCCCGTGGTCCGCCTCCAACACGAAGGGTATCCCCTTCGTGACCTTTGTCTTGAAGCATTGCACGAAATGGGCCACCGTGTCCCCCTTGGAAAAGTCCCCCAAATTCCTGAGCGTGAGCTGCAGACGGGCCGCCCCTCCCCCCTCCCGCTCTTCCGAGAAGGTGGGATTCTGGCGGAAAACGCTCTTCAAAAGTTTCAGTTTCACCATCTCGAAGGTGATGCGGCTTGGCATGGGATCGCTCCTTCGCGCCGGCCCGATTCCGCGACAAACCGAAAATCCGAAATCCCCGGGGGGTTCCCGCTCGCGGTGACGTCAAAAAAAGCTCGTCCGGGCCATTGGGGTCAGTTTATCACAACGCCGCCCCCGGGGCCCCGTTTTTTTTCGCCCCGGGCAATCGCGGGGTTCCGAAAGGCGCGGGGGCGCGCCCCGCGCCTCCCCGCCCCGCTCAAGTTCCGCCAAGAGAAGCGCGGACGCGCCCCGCGGCTCCCTCACCCGGCCCCGTGCCCCGCGGGGTTCACCGGTCCCGGGGAAAATCGACGGGAAAATCCTTTCTCCCGCGCGCCCCCGCGCCCCGCGGCTTCATCGGTCTTTGGGAAAATCAACGGGAAAATCCGGCCCCCCGCGCCTTTTCCCCTTGGACGCGGGTCCCGCCTCCACCTCGTGAAAGGTGAGGTGCATGTTGTCGTCGGCCTTCAGGTTCACGGGTCTCCCGATTCTCTTCTCCAGCTCCTCCAGGGCGGCCCGCCCCTCGTCCAGGATGAAATCCCTTAACGAGGAATGCACCTTCAGGGTGAGGGGGCCCTCGGGAAAATCCACCGCCGCCCGTTCCAGTTCCCGGAAGGCCTGGTGGCAAACGCTCGTCCCCGAGAGGAGATAGCCCTGGCCCCGGCAATAAAAACAGGGCTCCCGCATGAGGCGGTCTATGTTTTCCCTGACCCTCTTCCGGGTCATTTCGATGAGGCCGAGTTCGCTCATGGGAAGCACCTTGGTCTTCCCCTTGTCCCTGCGGAGCATGTCCTTCAAGGCCCCGGAAACCCTTTCCCGGTTCGATTCCTTTTCCATATCTATGAAATCTATGACGATGAGGCCCCCGATGTTTCGGAGGCGCAACTGGTAGGCTATCTCCCTGGCCGCCTCGAGATTGGTCTTGAGGATGGTCTCCTCGAGGTTCCGGAAACCCACGTATCTTCCGGTGTTCACGTCAATCGCGGTCAGGGCCTCCGTCGAATCCATCACCACGTAGCCCCCGCTCTTGAGCCAAACCTTTCTCTCCAGGGCCCTCGCCAAATCCGTCTCCACGTTGTGGGCCCCGAAGAGGGGCTCCGGGCCCTCGTGGAGGCTCAGGGCCGGGAGGAGCGCCGGGGCGAAGGAGGAGAGAAAATCCCTGATCTTCCGGAATTGTTCCGGGTCGTCGACCACGAGTTTTTCCACCCGGTCCGTGAAGATGTCCCGCACGGCCTTCAGGGTCGCGTCCAGTTCCTGGTGCACGAGGGCGGGCGCCGCGGCGGGTTCGGCCGAGGCTTTTATCTTGTCCCACAACTGGACCAGAAAACTCGTCTCGGCCTTTATCTCGTATTCGGAAGCCCCCTCGGCCGCCGTGCGCGCTATGAATCCCAGGTCCCCGGGGCGTTCCTCCAAAAGGTCCTTGAGCCTCTTTCTCTCCTCCTCGTCCTCTATCCTCTTGGAAACCCCCAGGTGATTCACGGTCGCCATGAGGACCAGCCTTCTTCCGGCCAGGGTTATGAGGGTCGTGACCCGGGCCCCCTTCCGGCCCATGGGTTCCTTGGAAACCTGCACCAGGAGCTCCTGGCCCTCGGTCAGGAGAGTTTCTATGGGTGCCTTGGGGACCTGGAATTCCCCCCGGTAATCCCCGGGAAAATCGTCCGGACCGGGCCCGTCCCCGTCCTCCTCCCCGTCCCTTTCGTCCCCCGGTTCCCCGTCCCCGGGATAGCCCCGGAACTCCCCGCCCGGCCAGGTCACGTCGTCCACGTACAGGAAGGCCGCCTTCTCGAGCCCTATGTCCACGAAGGCCGCCTGCAGCCCCGGAAGCACCCTCAAGACCCTCCCCTTGTAGATGTTCCCCAAAAGCCCCGCCCCGCGGGCGCCCCTCTCCAGCTGGAACTCGACGAGCTCGTCGTTTTCCAAAAGGGCTATGCGCGTCTCGTAGGAGCGGTAGTTTATGAGGAGGGTGGAGGTCATGCGGGTCGCGAGCCGGCCGCCGCGGCCG